>CAZPNC010000021.1:0-32171 GCA_964587945.1 uncultured Prevotella sp.
TTATGCCTTGGGCGCATTTGCTTACGAGGGGTTAGGGGTTTTTGAGGGACGACTAACTATCCGCTGCATTTTGTGGCGCACCGGAATCAGGATGCGGCCAGCGAAAGTTATGTCGATACACCTGCCCAAAGGCGAAAAGAAGCATGAACAGCATCATCTGCATGAACACCCTTGGCATGAATTCAACGATACGGTTATATGAGAGCACTGTAGGGAAGTCACGACACAGGATGTCTATCACATAACACGAGCGGGGTTAATATAAATGTGCCCCAATTACCCGGAAAAAGCATCACTTTTACCGGGTAATTGGGGCACATTCGTAGTGCAAAAGCATCGCTTTTGCAACGTCAAGTCTAAAGAACTTATTTTGACATCATTAGCGCATCGTACATCTAAAAGCATTATATCCTTATGCCATACTTGACGATGCTTTCATTCATCATACCTTTGGGCATAAATCCCTGAAGTGTTCTAATGATTGTATCAAGCATCCGCTCACGGACATAATGTTCCTGAATGTAGAGCGACACCCTGCGCTGTGACAAATAGTCACCATCTATCCGACGCACATTCTCACGTTGTCTGTCCGTGAGAAAGGGCAGGTGCATTTCGGGAATAATAGTAAAACCTCCATTCTGGTCAACAATGCGTATAAGTGTGTCTATACTACCGGTTTCATACATCCGTTTACCTTTACTCTGTGCCTTGCAAAAGCTGAATGCGCTTTCACGCAGGCATTGGGCATCTTTCATTATCCACATTTGTTCATGTTCCAGATTTTCCGGTTTGAAGACGGGTAATTTTCGCCAACAACTCTCTGAGATGTACACCCAAAAGTGTTCTGTATATAACGGTATCTCAAGTACACCTGCCCTGCTGTTGCCACTGATGGCTATTCCTGCATCCGTCTGTCCGGCAATCAATGCATCAATCATACCGTCCTTATTCATTTCCTCTATGCTCAACTCTACCTGTGGATAGAGTTCCATATAGAATTTTATGAATTGTGGCAATATGTAGGGGGCAATGGTAGGACCAACCGAAAGATTCAATCCTCCAGACACTTTGTTCTTCTCCTCTGATACAAGTTCTGTAATACGTTCCGCCTCAAAATACGCCCGTTCTGCCTGACATATTATTTTCTTGCCGACAGCAGTCGGTCTAACACTTTTGTTTGTACGTTCGAAAATATGTACATCCAGTTCGTCTTCCAATTTAGCGAGCATAGCACTCAGAGTTGGTTGCGTAACACCCAACTCGTCCGCAGCCTTGGCAAAGTTGCGATGACGGTTGATGGCAATGATGTATTTCAATTGTTGTAAAGTCATAAGTAGTTGTTTAGTATTATTGTTGTTTGGTTGTTTCTTGCTTTGGCAAGCGTCACTGCGTGCCGAGCGCCACTGATAATCAACGACTTCAATAAAAGAATATTATAAAACTAATTTTGTCCACTTACTTAACAATAGATTTTATCTATACATGCGTAAGAATAATCATTTGCTGCCCTATGATAAATTCTGTAATTTTGCAACATCAAAAAAAACATCAATATGGCAACAAAGAGATTTCATCGTTATTTTCCCACCAAAGGTTATCCACTTTATTGGATATTACTGGCATATCTTGTGGTGGGTTTCTTCTATCCTGTAATAGGATTCATTGCTATTATCTGCATGATAGGCCCTGTGGCCTTCGCCATAAAGCGAGGACGTTGGTGGTGTGGCAATGTATGCCCACGTGGAAGTCTTTATGACAGAGTATTGGCAAAGTATTCCCCACACCGCCCGATACCGGGATTTGTACGTAGTTTCGGCTTCCGCCTTTTCATGGTAGCATTCATATTCAGCATGTTTGGCATACAGATGTATTTTGCTTGGGGAGATTGGGCAGCCATGGGTAAAGTGTTCTGGACTATCATTCTCGTTACAACGGTTGTAGGAGTGGTCCTCTCGTTCATATATGCGCCACGCACATGGTGTTCATTCTGTCCTATGGGTACATTGTCTTCGTGGGTTTCTCCAAAAGCGAGTCCGCTTCCGGCAGGATTTCCGAATGTCCATGTAAGTGCCAAATGCCAAATGAAATGCAAGAGTTGTGCCCGGGTATGCCCCATGCAACTAACACCTTATGACTGTCGCGGACAAGCTGAAGGATATTTACACCCCGACTGCATCAAGTGTGGCAAATGTGTTGCTGCCTGTCCTACCAAGATAATGTCACTCGAAAGGTAAATCGTTGTAAAAGACATGTTCATCGCATCAGATTATGCGATGAACATGTTTTATAAGAAGACTTTTACAGTCTTTTATTTCACTCCGAACTTATATATAGTCGTCTGACGATATGTCTCATCCGGGTTGAGAACAACAGATGGGAAATATGGGCGATTTGGGGAATCGGGGAAATGCTGCGCCTCGAAACAAATGGCAGAACGACGTGGGAATGTCGCTCCATTCTGCCCACTATATCCCGTAGCATAATTATCAGAGTACATCTGCACGCCGGGTTCCGTTGTCCAGCATTCCAATGTACGCCCTGTCTCCGGGTCTGCAAGGCGCACAGCGAAAGAAAGTTCACCGACCTCACGCTTGTTAAGCACAAAGCAATGGTCATAGCCTGCACCGTTGCGTATCTGCTCATCGTCAGCATCAATGTCGCGCCCTATAGTTTTAGGGTTGCGGAAATCAAACGGTGTACCCTCAACCTTCAGAATTTCGCCTGTCGGTATACTTGTTTCATCAATAGGAAGATAGAAATCTGCATTTATCTCACATATCTGCCTATCAACGGTCGGAGTTGGATTAGCAATACCAGAAAGAGAGAAGAACGCATGATGGGTAAGATTGATAATTGTCTTCTTGTTAGTTGTAGCAAGATATTCAATTTTCAATTCATTGTCGTCCGTCCATGTGTACTCAACATTTATCTTCACCTCACCGGTAAAGCCTTCGTCACCGTATGAGGAAACAAGTGAGAGTACAAGTGTCTGCTCATTCATCTGTGTAGCGTCCCACACCTGCGCATGGTAACCGGTTGGACCTCCATGCAAAGCATTAGGTCCATTGTTGATAGCAAGTTGGTATTCCTTCCCGGCAAGGGTGAAACGTCCCTTGCAGATGCGGTTACCGAAACGTCCGATTAGTGTGGAAAGATAAGGCTCTGGAGAGTTGATGACATCTTGAATGTTGTCATGTCCCTGTATGACATTAGCCAATTGTCCGTCCTTGTCTGGAACCATAAGGCCTACAATGGCACCACCATAGTTTGTAACCGCCACCTCTGCACCCCGTATATTGCGGAGGACATAGAGGTCAGTCTGCTTTCCGTTGACAGTTGTGCGGAAGTCCTTTCTACGGAGTCCGCACACGTTTACTTTTTCGTTCATCATGTTTAGGATTTTTTGGAAGACTCACCCTGTCCTTCTCTTTTGGAAGCGGAGTGGTCTTTGTGTGTGTTATTGGATTTGTTGTTTTTAGGTCGTTCTGATTTTCCTTCTGTCTTTCTATACCTTGATTTGGGATTTCTTTTATGGAAATCTCTTTGTCGGCCGTTGTCTTGTCTGCCTGGTTGAACATTGTAGTCAGGAGCTTTGTCAAATCCTTCAGGCAGAGGATTTTTTACTATTTCCTTTTCAAGGAATTCCTCTATACGTTTAAAGAAATAGAAATCCTCAGGGGCTACAAGTGTCAAGGCTATGCCATCACGGTCTGCACGTGCTGTGCGTCCAATGCGGTGCACGTAGTCTTCCACATCACGTGGCACATCATAATTGATGACAACACGTATATCATCAATATCAATACCTCTGGCAACAATATCTGTAGCAACAAGGACGTCAATCTCACCACTCTTAAACTTGAACATCATGTCATCACGTTCTGCTTGAGAAAGGTCTGAGTGCATCTCTCCGCAGTTGATTTTCATCTTCTTAAGCGAACGGGATATATCCTTTACGCGTTGCTTCTTGCCTGAGAAAATAATAACACGTTGGAGGGGGGCATCCGTACTATCATCCTGTGCGTCAGGCAGACGGTAGCCTTTATTGAAGATACTGTTGAGAAGATTCAGTTTCTGCGGTGGGTAACAGAGGAAAGCGGATTGCTTGATTTTCTCTGCAGGCTTGCTAACGGCTATCTTCACATTGACAGGATTCTTGAGCAGTGTCTTTGCCAGGCTTTCAATTTTGTCGGGCATTGTTGCCGAGAACATTATAGTCTGACAAGAAGATGGAATGTTCTTTGATATGGCAAGTATGTCTTCTGAGAATCCCATGTCCAGCATACGGTCTGCCTCATCAAGGATAAAGAAAGACAGATGTGAGAGGTCGAGATTCCCCATCTGTATGTGTGAGATGAGGCGTCCGGGAGTAGCAATGACAACAGCTGCCCCTGTACGTAATGCTGACACCTCCTGTTCATAGCGTCCACCGTCATTGCCGCCATAAACGGCAAGGCTGCTTATGCCATCAAGATAATATCCGAAGCCTTGCATTGCCTGGTCTATCTGCTGCGCCAATTCTCGTGTAGGACTCATTACAAGACAGTTGACGGCATCATCAGGGAAACCTCCATCATCAAGCATTGACAATACTGGCAGTAAATAGGCCGCAGTCTTACCGGTGCCCGTCTGTGCTACGCCCATTATGTCTCTTCCCTCTATAATCGGATCAATACACGCTGCCTGTATAGGTGTGCAAGCATTAAAACGCATATCAAAAAGAGCATCAAGAACGTTGTTATTAAGGAGCGTGTCCTCGAAGTATGTTGTTTTATCTTCCATTTGTTTGTTGTTTTTCTTACATGTGAAGAAAAATGATATTTATATATATGTTATAGCTGAGACCTGTCTGATACAGGCAGTTGCATATTAAGTGGTCGTTTTGTTTTATTGTCCATTCTGTTGTTTCTTGTTCAAGCAAGCATTGCTGCGTGCCGAGCGGGTTAATCTTACTGACAACCAGAATATTCAAAAAAGACATCATTATAAAAATAAATTTGCGTTCCTGCTTATAATACGACTCTGTTTTTTCACAGACCTTGGCTTTTACTAATTTGGAGCCTTCCTGTAGCATAGGTATGCCACAACGCCAAAAAGGATGTTGGGCATCCATGCAGCAAGCATCGGTGGTGTGCCGGCATTTATGGCGAATGTTGCGGAGATGGTTTGTAGCATTATATAGACGAAACTGAGGGCCAGTCCTGCACCAAGATACATACCAATACCTCCCTTGCGCTTTCTGGAGGACAGAGATGCTCCGATGATGGTAAGAATGAATGAGGCGAAAGATGCCGCTATACGCTTGTGATACTCCACCTGATACAGTACTACATTACTTGAACCACGATTAATCTGCTTTGAAATGTAACTGCTCAATTCCGGCAACGTGAACGTTTCCTGTTGCCCTTTGGAATATACAAGATCTATAGGCTCCATCTGTATCAGTGTATCCAACTGCATACCGCTGGTGATTTTTTCCCTCATACCACGCATTTCACGTATTTTCCAATTGGAAGCCTTCCAATGATACTTGGTATCAGAAATTGTATCATACTGTATTTCTGACGCTGACATATGAGAGATAAGTTTCTTGTTGTCAAATTTGTCAAGACAAAAACCATAGCCACGTTTTACTTTATTGTCATAATGCTGCATATAGGCTATAACGCCTTTATCTACCTGCAACTGTACATTCTCAGCAGAAGTGTTCTTCTTGTTGTTTTTATAAAGTGCCTCGAAGTTCTGCTTGATAACCGTACCATGGGGAATGACAAAAGCACTGAGAAAGAAAGAGAGTATGGAAATGATGATACAAGAGAACATGTATGGCCGCAACATTCTCTTAAAACTTACACCTGCTGCCATTATAGATATGATCTCACTGCCTGCCGCCATCTTCGATGTGAAGAAGATGACCGCTATAAAGACGAAAAGTGGTGAGAAAAGATTGGCGAAATATGGTATGAAGTTGAGATAGTAGTCGAAAACTATAGCTTTCCACGGAGCATGGTATTCTGTGAACTTCGACAGGTTCTCATTAAAGTCAAAGACTATGGATATGCTTATAATTAACAGTATGGCAAAGAAATATGTGCCAATGAACTTACCGACAATGTATCTATCAAGACGAGTGATGTAGCGAAATGGGTTAATATACTTGACCCATGCGAGGTATGGCAACAACTTTTTTGTTGGTGCCACAGCCTTTTCCATCACTCTTATCTGATGTCTGAAAATTGATGTTATCTTATCCCAAGCCTTCATATTCTTTTCTGCATATTATCTATAATGCTTTTCTTCCAACAGATAAAATCACCTTTTATTATATGTTCCCTGGCATCGGAAACGAGTCTGAGATAAAAAGCAAGGTTATGTATAGATGCTATCTGTAAAGCGAGATACTCCTGTGCCTTGAACAGATGATGAAGATATGCCTTTGTAGTCACAATATCAATGTCACAACCATTCTCATCTAATGGTGTAAAGTCATCTTCCCATTTCTTGTTCTTCATGTTCATCGTGCCATTATATGTAAACAACATAGCATTACGACCATTCCTTGTAGGCATGACACAATCAAACATATCCACACCACGTTCAATATTTTCAAGAATATTCCATGGAGTACCAACCCCCATAAGGTAACGTGGTTTGTCTTTCGGAAGGATATCATTCACAACTTCCACCATCTCATACATCACCTCTGTAGGTTCGCCTACAGCCAGACCACCAATGGCATTACCATCACAGCCCTTATCAGCAACGAACTTGGCGGATTCTTGTCTTAAATCCTTAAAAGTACATCCCTGTACAATTGGGAAAAGGCTTTGACTATAACCGTATAAGGATTCAGTTGCATTGAAACGTTGGACACATCTATCCAGCCAATGTTCTGTAAGTGTCAGGCTTTTACGGGCATACTGCCAATCACTATCACCAGGTGGGCATTCATCAAACGCCATTATGATGTCAGCGCCAATAGCCCTTTCTATATCCATAACCTTTTCGGGTGAAAAGAAATGCTTGCTGCCATCAATATGTGAGCGGAACTCACAGCCATCTTCAGACAGTTTGCGGATACCAGTAAGGGAAAAGACCTGAAAGCCTCCACTATCCGTAAGAATGGGTCTATCCCACCCTATGAACTTGTGCAGCCCTCCAGCCTTCTGCAAGACATCAAGTCCTGGACGTAGATATAGATGATAGGTATTACCAAGTATTATCTGTGCCATAACCTGACGACGCAACTCGTCGAAATGCACTGCCTTTACACTGCCTACCGTACCAACAGGCATGAAAATAGGAGTGAGTATCTCTCCATGATCAGTCGTTATGCGTCCTGCTCTGGCAGAGGAATAAGCATCAGTATGTTGCAATTCATAGGTCATTGTTCTCTTCTTTTCGTTCTTCTGTTATGGAAAAGTCTATAGGATGCTCTACGATCTCATCTGTAAGGGCAAGATTCCATACTTCAGCCACATTCTCCACATAATGGAAAGTCACACCTTTAAGATACTCCTGTGGTATCTGCTCTATGTCCTTGCAATTATCTTTGCATAAGATAATATCCGTTATGCCGGCACGCTTCGCCGCAAGAATCTTTTCCTTTATTCCACCAACCGGCAACACCTTACCACGCAACGTTATTTCTCCCGTCATGGCAACGTTCTTGCGCACCTTACGCTGGGTAAGAGCAGATGCTATACTTGTAGCTATTGTGACTCCGGCAGAAGGGCCATCCTTTGGCGTTGCACCTTCAGGCACATGAATATGGATATTCCAGTTATCAAAAATACGATAGTCTATATTCAGAATGTCTGCATGGGCTTTTACATATTCCAATGCTATGACAGCAGATTCTTTCATTACATCACCGAGATTACCAGTAAGTGTAAGTTTTGCAGCCTTGCCCTTAGAAAGGCTTGTCTCTATAAAGAGTATCTCGCCACCGACACTTGTCCATGCCAACCCTGTCACAACACCAGCATAATCATTTCCCTGATAAATGTCACGATAGAACGGCGGCTTACCAAGTAGGTCTTCCAATTTTTCCGGTGTTATCTTATCATAAGGCAGTTTGCCATCACACATCTTATAGTAAGCGAGTTTACGAAGAGCTTTGTTTACTTGTTTTTCAAGTTGTCGCACCCCGCTTTCTCTTGTATATCGTTCTACGATCTTCTCTATTGCAGGCTTACGCATTGTAAGTCCTTTTTCCGATTTCAAGCCAGTTTTATCTTTCTCCCTTGGAAGTAGGTGCCTCTTGGCTATCTCTATTTTTTCTTCCGTGGTATATCCACTCACCTCTATTATCTCCATTCTGTCACGCAGAGGATCCGGTATGGTACTAAGGTCGTTTGCCGTTGCCAAGAACATCACTTTAGACAAATCATAATCAAGGTCAAGATAATTGTCATGGAAAGCAGCATTCTGCTCTGGATCAAGCACCTCAAGAAGTGCTGACGCAGGATTCCCATTGATATTATTCTGGGTTACCTTATCTATTTCATCAAGCACAAATACAGGATTGCTCGTACCTGCCTTCTCCAGACTTTTTATTATCCGTCCTGGCATAGCACCAACATAAGTGCGCCTGTGGCCTCTTATCTCCGCTTCGTCATGAAGTCCTCCAAGACTCACCCTGACATATTTTCGTTTTAAAGCATCAGCAATACTCTTGCCAAGTGATGTCTTGCCGACACCCGGAGGGCCATAAAGACAGAGTATAGGTGATTTAAGGTCACCACGCAGAGCCAGAACCGCTATATATTCCAATATGCGTTCTTTCACTTTCTCCATACCATAATGATCATGGTCAAGTATTTTCTTCGCTCTTTTAAGATCAAGGTCGTCTTCTGTATATACACCCCATGGCAAGTCTACTATCTGTTGTAAATAAGTCAACTGTACATTGAAATCACTACTCTGTGGATGCAACTGGTCAAGGCGATTCATTTCTTTTTCAAAAACGTCCTGTGTTTCCTTGCTCCATACTCTTGTTTTGGCTTTCGCACGAATCTTTGCCTTCTCAGAAGAGCCGTCCTCACCTTCCAGTTCCTGATTTATACTTTTTATTTGCTGTCGGAGAAAATAATTTTTCTGTTCTTCATCTATCGTATGTTGAGTACGATTCTGTATGTCCAGACGTAAATTAGCATACTGAATCTCACGATTCAATATTTGCAGAAGATTTAGTGCACGGAGTTTTATCTCATTATCTCCTAACAGTTTAGATTTTTCCGCTAAAGGTAATGGTATATGGTATGCAACCATATTAATAAAGAAAGTTGCATCTTCTATACCATGTAGAGACAACTGTAATTCAAATGGTATAGTATCACTTTTATCAATATATTCCTTTACCCTTTTACGAAGGTCTTTTATTATAGTGACAAATTCCAAATCATCCTTTGTTGGCATCTGTTCCGGAACAGGAACAACATGTGCCCTCAAAAAAGGTTCTTCCTTTACTACCTGCTGTATCTCACAACGTGTGAGAGCCTGGGCTATAAAAGCATAACGGTTTTCCTGACCAGGAATTTCAAATACCTTCAAGAATTTTGCTATCACACCATAGTGGCAAAGGTCTTCCACTGAAGGTTCTTCCACATTCTGGTCTTTCTGACAGAACATCGCAAAATGTTGATCTGGATGTTTCTCTATGTATTTAACCAATTGCCGTGTAGCGTTCCTGGCAATCGTTACGGATGTCAGCACACCAGGGAAACTGACCATATTACGTGTTGTAAGAACAGGCATATCACCTTCCTTGCCTTGTTCAAAGATTTTATTGATATCACCATCAAACTCCGCAAACATGTGTAGCGGAGAGTCCTGTGCCATCATATTATCAAATTTATTCATTTCGTGTTATTACTGCAAAATTATGCCTGATTACTACTTCTTCACTACTGATTTTTTCAGTTTCAACTTTGGAATCTTTATTTTATCACCTTTTTTGACCGTCGTTCGTTTATTGTATGCTTCTACATAGCATTCCATACCTTCACCAAGATAAGTACGGCTTATAGATTTCAATGTCTGTCCATCCTTTACCACAATCTCAATATCTGTACCTATTATATAATAAGCACCTGTCCGCACTCTTACATCCTCATCATAGCCTTTCAATGGAATTTCCTCCACTTTTGACTTCTTTTCTGATATATGAGCAATGGAATCTTGCACATTTCCGAGTTTCTCTTTAACTTTATCAACATGTATATGTGTTGTAGCCGTATCAGAAGGAACAGTTACAGCCTGTGTTTTGACATTCTTTGTAACAGCAACCTTCTTTGAATCTATCACTATTGGTTCCTTGCGGTCCACCGTAAACCATTCCAAGCCATTGGCAAAATACCCCAAAGCAAATGCCGCCACGGCCACTATAACATTTATAAGTACACCATAATATATAAAGATATTACGGCAACGAGGATTTGGACGACTACATTCTTCCTGCGTTTCGTCACCAGATTCCCCTGAGCAGTCTATATCTGCCGGTTCACTTGCTGTAGAGTCTTCTACAGAGCAGTCTTCTACAGGATTTTCTACTATACCTGACAACATTGGCTCAGACGGTTTCTCTTCTTCCACAAGGTTATCACCATTGACACTTTCCTGCTTGTGCACGACCGGCTCCATCACATTGGGACGATGACTCTCCGGCAAGACTTCCTCCTGTTGCACAGACTCATGTTCCACCAATTTCTCAGATTTCTCTTCAACATGTATTACATGCGATGATTCCGTTTGCTGGGCTGGCACATAGTCAGTATCAACATCGTCACTCTCTTCCACCTCTGCATCAATGTCAAACTCCGCTTCTCCTTCAAGCAGAGGACTGTCATCATCTACAGGAACCGTCTCGAATTGAGAAAAAGGCTTATTTACCAAATCTTTCATTACATTGTCAGGCGTAAATGAAACCTTATCATGTTCTCCAATGACAACCTTTTCACCGGTATTCACATTGACACTGGTACGTTCTTTCACCGTCAGCAGCTTGAAAGTACCTAAACCTTTTATCTTCACCTGTCTGTCACGAAGCAATCCATCATTAATCACCTCGACAATCATTTGCACGAAGCCCTCAGCCTCAACATTGGACAGTGAATGCCGGGCGGCCATAATTTTTGCTATATCTTTTATAGTTGTCATTGTCCTTGATTTATAGGTTACAGACCTCTTTACTATATGCCTCTCATTATAGAACTCTTGACTTTCTCCTTCAAGGTTGCAACTGGTTTGAAGTTCGCAACAAGTTTTGGCGGCACAAGCATCTTCACCCCTGTGCCAGGATTTGTTATGATACGTTCCATTCTCTTCTTGACTTCAAAACTACCAAGACCCGAAACACTTACGTTATCGCCATCCGTCAGTGTATCAACAATGGCACGTACTGCTGTACGCACAAGATTCTGGGTATCCTCCATTTTATAACCAGACTTATGTGCAAGCGCTGTAATAAATTCTTTATTATTCATATCACCTTAGCATAAATATCGAACTCCTCTGATCCTGTTATCTTGACATTATAAAAGCACCCTCTACGCAATATCTTCCCCGATACAGGTATCAAGACTTCCGGATCAATCTCTGGCGAAGAGTATTCAGAACGTCCTATGTACCAATCACCTTCACGTCTATCTATAATAACCTTAATCTCCTGTCCGATTTTCTCCTCCAGGAGTTCTGCGGATATACGCTGCTGTATGCGCATCAGTTTGTCCAGTCTCTGGTGCTTTATCTCTGGTGGAACATCATCCGCATAGTTCTCTGCACTGAATGTCCCTTCTTCTTCAGAATAAGCAAAGGCGCCCATTCTTTCAAACCTCGCCCATTTCAAAAAATCGACAAGTTCTTGGAACTCCTCTTCCGTTTCCCCAGGATAACCTACCATCAACGTTGTTCTAAGCGCAATACCGGGAACCTCCTTACGCAGCCGCATTATAAGTTCCATTGTCTCTTCCTTTGTAGTATTACGATGCATCCTATCAAGTACGGTTGTAGAAATATGCTGCAAGGCTATGTCAAGATACTTGCACACATTCGATTTTTCGCGCATCACATCAAGAAGTTCCATAGGGAAGAGATTAGGATAAGCATAATGCAGTCTTATCCACTTTACACCCTTTATCTCAGCCATTCTTGATACAAGTTCCGCTATATGCCGTTTTCCGTCTACATCCACGCCATAATATGTAAGTTCCTGTGCTATTATCAGAAATTCCTTAACGCCATCCTTCACTCGCGCTCTTACTTCGTCAAGGATATCGTCCATCGCGCGGCTTTTATGCCGTCCTGTAATAATAGGTATGGCACAGTAAGCACAGTGTCGGTCACATCCTTCTGAAATCTTTATATAGCAATAATGTGGGTTTTTATTCTTTAATGGTAAAACACCGTTCCCCATTACAATATTACCATTTCCTTTCAAATCCTCCGCAAGTGCTTTATAATCAAACTTTCCATAATACTTATCCACCTGAGGTATTTCCTTTTGCAATTCCTGCCTGTATCTCTGTGACAGACATCCCATGACAAAAAGTCTTTTAACACGTCCCTCTTCTTTAGCCTGCACGAACTGCAATATCATATCTATGCTTTCCTGCTTGGCATCACCGATGAAGCCGCAAGTGTTAATTACCACGGTGTCACCTTCAACGACGTCAGCATCCAGCACACAGCGGAAGCCCCTCTGTAAGAACAACCGTTGCAGCGCTTCACTGTCAACAAGGTTCTTCGAGCATCCCATCGTTATTATGTCTATCTGGTTTTCTTTCACTCTTTATGGTTGATTTATATGACGTAATCCTTATTCACCGAACAAAGAATCAACGAATTCCCTTCTATCGAACAACTGCAAATCCTTCATTCCCTCACCAAGTCCTATGTATTTCACAGGAACTTTAAGTTGGTCACTAATGCCTACAACGACTCCTCCTTTTGCAGTGCCGTCAAGTTTTGTTATTGCCAGAGTATTAATCTGTGTCACCGCCGCAAACTGGCGTGCCTGTTCAAAGGCATTCTGCCCAGTCGAGCCATCAAGCACCAACATAACTTCATCTGGTGCGTCCGGCAGGATTTTCTTCATGACATCCTTTACCTTCCTAAGCTCATTCATCAAATTCACCTTGTTATGTAAACGTCCGGCAGTGTCAATAATAACGACATCCGCATTGTTGGCCTTTGCCGACGAAAGAGTGTCAAACGCGACACTGGCAGGATCCGATCCCATCTGCTGCTTAACGACAGGAACCCCTACTCTCTCGCCCCAAATACATAACTGTTCGACAGCCGCAGCCCTAAACGTATCAGCCGCCCCAAGATAGACTTTCTTTCCAGCCTCCTTGAACTGCCAGGCCAATTTGCCTATCGTAGTGGTCTTACCTACGCCATTGACACCAACAACAAGAATCACATAAGGCTTATGACCAGACGGCAACTCCCACGAGTCATTGTCTGAAGAATTGTTCTCTGCCAGCAGGGCAACAATCTCATCACGGAGGATTCTGTTCAATTCAGAGGTTGAAACATATTTATCCCGTGCGACCCTTGCCTCTATACGGTCTATAATCTTCAACGTGGTATCTACGCCGACATCACTGGTAATGAGCACCTCTTCCAGATTATCCAACACGTCCTCGTCTACTTTATCTTTCCCGGCAATGGCACGTGTCAGTTTATTGAAGACGCTTTGCTTGGTCTTCTCCAACCCTTTGTCAAGAGTCTCTTTCTTTTCTCTGTTGAAAAATCCGAATATACCCATATTGATTGTTTTGTTGAGGGAGGCCATAAGTAGCCAATTTAGTTGCAAAGGTAACAAAAAAAAATATAATAACGCTATATTATATTATTAATTTAGCGAGAAAGAACAAAATTGCACAGATTTACTTGCCTGTGTGCAAAAAATAGATTATCTTTGCAGGCAAAACTCTATGGCTTGTTGTTATTTTAACATATAGCAGTCCCAAGCCATCGGTCTACGGTGCCTTGCCGCTAACGACTATGCGACTTACAGCCATACTAACAAAAAGAAATACCAACCTGCTATTAAATGAAAAAGATACCAAGTTTCAACGCACGTATAGAAGAGAGTATTAAAAGCCATTGGGAACTGGATGCTCTCACTGACTACAAAGGTGCTACATTACAATATCAAGATGTTGCACGAAAAATAGAGAAACTCCACATACTATTTGAAAACAGCGGAATACAGCACGGTGACAAAATAGCCCTATGCGGACGCAACATGAGCAACTGGGCTGTTGCTTTCCTTGCCACACTGACATACGGTGCTGTTGCTGTACCTATACTTCACGAATTCACAGCGGAACAGATTCACAATATCGTAAACCACTCCGAAGCACGGCTGCTTTTTGTAGGTGACGTGGTGGCAAGCCAGATTGACCCCGACAAAATGCCGGCACTTGAGGGCATTATAAACATACCTGACTATTCTCTCATGGTATCCCGCTCTGAGCAACTGACAAACGCGCGGGAAAACCTAAACCGCTTCTTCGGGGAGAGGTTTCCAAAGTGTTTCCGCAAAGAAAACATAAATTACTACAAAGAGCAAGACCCAAACGAGCTTGCCCTTATCAACTACACATCAGGAACAACAGGCTTCTCTAAAGGAGTTATGATTCCATACCGTGCCATGTGGTCAAATCTGGACTTCGCATCAAAGGAGTTAGACAGCCAGTTCCAACCAGGAAACAACACCATCTCCATCCTGCCAATGGCGCACATGTATGGCATGGCATTTGAATTCATCAAGGAATTCACAAGCGGTTGCCATATTTTCTATCTTACGAGAATGCCATCACCGGCTGTCGTAGCACAAGCGTTCACCGACATCAAACCCGTAATAATAATTGCCGTGCCACTTGTCATAGAGAAAATAATCAGAAAAAAAGTATTCCCGAAGATTCAGACGCCAGCAATGAAGGTGCTAATGCACACGCCTATCATCGGAACGAAAATCAAAGAAAAAATATGCAAGCAGGTTTACAATGCCTTCGGAGGACGCCTTTATGAACTCATCGTCGGCGGAGCGGCATTGAACCAAGAGGTTGAAGCGTTGCTTATGGACATAAAGTTCCCCATAGCCGTTGGCTATGGAGCCACAGAATGTGCGCCGATAATATCTTTCGCTGACTGGAAGATGCACAAAGCAGGCTCATGCGGCCGCCCTGTTGTACACATGGAAATGAAAATAGACAGCAAGAATCCACGCAAGGAACCCGGTGAGATTCTGACACGTGGACTCAACGTCATGCTTGGATACTACAAAAACGAAGAGGCCACGGCACAGGCCATAGACAAAGACGGATGGTATCACACGGGTGACCTTGGCATTATGGACAGAAAAGGCAACATATTCATAAAGGGACGTTCCAAGAATATGATTCTCGGACCAAACGGACAGAATATTTTTCCAGAAGAAATAGAAGACGCATTGAACTCCATGCCGCTCGTTATGGAAAGCATCATTGTGCAACGTGGCAACAAACTTGTTGCCCTCGTACATCCAGACATTGACGCATGCACGGCAAGAAACATGTCAAGCGAAGATGTCGAAGCACTCATGCAGCAGAACAAGAATCAGCTAAATGCCTCACAACCGGCATATTGCAAAATATCAACCGTAGAAATATGCGATGAAGAATTCGAGAAAACGCCAAAGAAAAGCATAAAACGATATCTTTATAATTAAGACGTCTGAATTACAAGATGGAATAATCATTTACTACAGCACATGTGATACTGTAAGGATATAGATGCATGGGGTGATTACAACAAGACTATTGATTTGCAGAAAATCAAACGACCCGATTATGCAAAACCTGTTATCAGATGACATAAAAGACAGGCATTAACTCCTGACATATAACAGTTACACGACAAAAGTGCCCAAACTACACTGTAAACACTATCCTTTTACAATGTAATTTGGGCACTTTTACTTTATAAAAAGGGCGCTTTTACAAAGTAAGCCTTTCATGCACAGAAAACCAAACTGACGAAAATGCTAAAAATGGTAAATATGTTTTGCCATTCAAGAAAAATATATTACCTTTGCCTCTACAAAATACTATTCATTAATAGTAGTTGAGTAATCGTGATATGCAAAAAATATTGTCGTTGACAAATGACATCTCGCAAGTGTCAGATTTAGCCAAGTGGGTGGAAGATTTAGGTACAGAACTATGTCTCCCTATGCCCGCATTATTCCAGTTGAACCTTGCTCTTGAAGAAGCTGTTGTCAATGTCATAAATTATGCCTACCCCGGCGAAACAGGAAAACCAGTAACAATCACGGCAGAGACACTTACCACAACAGATGCTACAGAACGCATAGTATTCATTCTAACGGACGAAGGCGTACCTTTTGACCCGACAAAAGTAAAAGAACCAGACGTAACCCTGCCAGCAGAAAAACGCGGCATCGGGGGGCTGGGAATCTATCTTGTGCAGCAACTGATGGAAGATGTAACTTACAAACGAGCCGAACATAAAAACATATTATATATGGTATATCACGTAAACCGCGAAATGCAACCAATGTTTGACAATTTACAAAAACCACGACTATGAAATTAGAAATCGTACAAAGCGAAGACACCATAACAGGGGTACTTGAAGGAAGACTTGACACAGCGGCTTCACAGCAGTTTGCCGCTGACATGATGCCACTATTGGACAATGCCGACAAACATATTGTGTTGGATTGCTCAAAACTGGAATTCATTTCATCCTCAGGCCTAAGACTGTTCCTTTCACTACGCAAAGCGACAATAGCAAAAGGAGGCGATGTCACGATAATAGGTGTATCAGCAGAAATCAGACAGGTGTTTACCATCACCGGATTCTATTCTCTCTTTGTATTTAAATAGACCACACCAACACGCACTACTATCATCAATACTACACAAGGAATATACATGATACCGCTACCACAAATAGGATAATCTTATTATGTTTGTAAAAACGCCTTACACAGAAGAAGAATTGTGCCAAGTTGCCAAAGTACATGAAAAGTTGGAACTGTTGCGTTCCTATGCAAACCTATATGACACCAGGCAACCGATAAACAATGCGGAACTACAATTCGTGGTGGATGACATATTAGAGAATGTGGTACCGATGGCAGAACGATTAGGATTGTACACTGAACAATCAGAACTGCAGGACACATGTGTAAGAATCCTTTACCCGCAGGATTACAGCAACCTAAAACGACTATTACAGGACGCAGAGGCATCATGTGAAATGGTATTCAGAACCTTCGCACTACCACTGACTGCCATGATAAAAGATTTGGGTATTGACATAGACTTTCAGTACAGGATGAAATCGGTATACAGCATTTGGAGAAAAATGCGGGTAGACCATAAAGAATTTGATGATGTATATGACCTTTTCGCTACAAGAATAATATATAAGGTGCCAAAAGACGAACAAATATCATGGAAGATACAAAGAAGCAACAATGTGGAAGACCTTAAACCTGATGGGGAAGATAACGGATATATCAACATAGAACGCCTTTATTGTTGGCGCATATACAACGTGATTACAATGCTGTATCGCATACACCCCGACAGGATAAAGAATTGGATTACCCATCCAAAGCCTTCAGGTTACCAGGCTTTGCAAATGACCGTAATGGGGCCAGACTGCAACTGGATAGAAATACAGATTAGGTCTGAACGTATGGATTATGAAGCGGAGCATGGGTCTGCCGCCCATTGGATATACAAGGAAGAGACCTCTGTTAAATAGAGGTGTTGATTATATAAAGAAAAAAGCTTGGACAGAACGGTGTTGCGCCGCCAACATTCCACGACAATAGCACAAAGCGTTTAACAGATACATCTACTCTTACTATTTACCTTTCATCGTTTTGTAGCACGGATCACATTCTCGCTAAAATCTTTTCCTTTAGACTTGCTTTGTAATAATTTGGATATATACGTATTACGAGTTTACAGCACCTACGTCTACTAAATATTGTATATTTTTTTACGTCAAAACATTTGGAGGAACAAAAGAAATGTAGTATCTTTGCATCCGTAAAAAAGAAAATTACCTAACCTCTTTTGATTGTCAAAGTTTTCCAAAATGGAAAACTTTAGCAAACAAAAAACAACAAAAAGTTTTCCAAAATGGAGTTAAAGAAATTTACCATCACCAAGCGTGACGGTTCAAAAGATGAGTTTTCTCTCGACAAAATCATGAATGCTATCATGAAAGCATTTGATGCTGTTGAAGAACCCGTTAATGTTGCAAGCATATCCAAGATTATCAGTCATCTGGATATTACAGAGAACGTGACCGTAGAAGATATACAAAACCAAGTGGAAGTAGCTCTTATGAAGGAGGGTTACTATAAGGTGGCAAAGTGTTTTATGCTCTATCGACAAAGTCATAGTGAAGACAGAGAGACTCTTGACAAGCTGAACTTCCTTACAGCATACATGGAAGCGGCTAATGCGGCTACAGGTTCAAAATTTGATGCAAATGCGAATGTGGAGCACAAGAATATAGCTACGCTCATAGGCGAGTTGCCAAAGTCTAACTTCATACGTCTGAACCGCAGACTATTGACGGACCGCATAAAGAAGATGTATGGCAAAGACCTTGCCGACAAGTATATTGATTTGCTCACACACCACTTCATTTACAAGAATGACGAGACTTCTATAGCACCATATTGTGCATCCATCACAATGTACCCTTGGCTAA
Organism: uncultured Prevotella sp.; assembly: GCA_964587945.1. GTDB lineage: Bacteria > Bacteroidota > Bacteroidia > Bacteroidales > Bacteroidaceae > Prevotella. Next base: position 18,754 of record CAZPNC010000021.1, read on the forward strand.
ACACGGGAACGACAAGCATTGGAGGCAATTCAAGCGCGCCAACAAACCTGAAGTCTTTCTGCGGAGGCTTCGTCAATATGGTATTTATCGTCAGTTCTATGCTGTCAGGTGCCTGCGCTACACCGGAATTTCTGATGTACCTTAATTACTTTATTGGTAAAGAATATGGTAATGAATATTGGAAAACAGCAGACAAAGTGGTTGACTTGTCATTACGTAAACGCACCATTGACAAGATTATCACAGACTGTTTTGAACAGATTGTGTACTCTATCAATCAACCTACTGGCGCACGCAATTTCCAAGCCGTGTTCTGGAATATCGCCTACTATGACAAATTCTATTTCGAATCCCTGTTTGGTAATTTCTATTTCCCTGACGGATCACAGCCCGATTGGCCAAGTCTGTCGTGGTTGCAGAAACGCTTTCTGAAATGGTTCAACAAGGAACGCACAAAAACGGTATTAACATTCCCCGTAGAAACGATGGCACTATTGGCCGATAATGGAGAATGTCGTGACAAGGAGTGGGGAGACTTCACTGCCGAAATGTATTCTGAAGGACATTCATTCTTCACTTACATGAGCGATAATGCGGACTCTTTGTCTTCATGTTGCCGTCTTCGCAACGAGATACAGGACAACGGGTTCTCCTATACTCTTGGTGCAGGTGGCGTAAGCACTGGTTCAAAATCCGTGCTTACAGTAAACCTAAACCGCTGTGTGCAATATGCAGTAAACAATGGTCGTGACTACAAGGTATTCCTTAATGAAGTCATTGACCTTTGCCACAAAGCACAATTGGCATACAACGAAAACCTGAAAGAATTGCAGGAACATGGCATGTTGCCTCTCTTTGATGCAGGATACATCAACATGAGCCGTCAATATCTTACGATAGGAGTAAACGGCCTGGTGGAAGCAGCAGAGTTCATGGGATTGAAAATTACACCTAATGACAAATACAAGGATTTTGTTCAGGGAATACTTTCCATTGTCGAGACTTTGAATAAATCATACCGTACTAAGGATGTTCTCTTCAACTGCGAAATGATTCCTGCAGAAAATGTTGGCGTAAAACATGCAAAATGGGATAGAGAAGACGGGTATTTCGTACCTCGCGACTGCTATAACTCATACTTCTACGTAGTGGAAGACCAGTCAATGAACATAATGGACAAATTCAAATTGCACGGAACACCATACATCGAGCATCTGACAGGCGGTTCTGCATTGCACATGAATCTGGAGGAACATCTTTCAAAAGAGCAGTACAAGCAACTGCTAAAAGTTGCAGCAAGGGAGGGATGTAATTACTTTACATTCAATATACCTAACACTATCTGCAACAACTGTGGTCACATAGACAAGCGTTACCTGCATGAATGTCCGGCTTGCCACTCAACAAACGTGGACTACATGACGCGAATAATAGGATACTTGAAACGCGTAAGCAATTTCTCACAAGCCCGCCAAAAAGAGGCAGGACAACGTTTTTATGCCGGTTCTGACAAAATGGTAGGATGATTAAATGAAATATGTAAATACGGGCGTGGTCTTTCAGGAAATTCCTGACGAGGTCACGCTCTCTATAAATATATCCAACTGTCCATGCCATTGCATCGGTTGCCACAGTAAATACCTATGGGAAGATACAGGAAATCCTCTGACAGCAATGACATTGAATAATTTGCTTAAAGAATATGGCACTGACATCACCTGCATTTGCTTCATGGGAGGAGACGGAGAAACAGCAACCGTAAACAGTCTTGCACATTGGTTAAGACTGACACATCCCGAAATACATATCGGATGGTATTCAGGAAGGACGGAGTTGGCAAAGGAAATCAATCTGGACAACTTTGATTATATTAAATTAGGGCCTTATATTAAGGACAGAGGTGGGTTGGACAAAAGTACGACGAACCAGAAATTATACAGAATCAAGAATCTGAAAAAGATTGACATTACAAGTAAATTCCATAGAAAGGACAAAAGGAAATGAACAAACCTATATTCATTGCCGGGCCATGTGTTATAGAATCCGCAGAACTGCTGGACATCATCGCCAGCAAAATCGTAGATATTAACAGGCGACTTGGTTCCGACATAATATTCAAAGCATCCTTTGACAAGGCCAATCGCACAAGTTTGACATCTTTTCGCGGCCCCGGCATGGAAAAAGGACTACAGATGCTTGCAGACATAAAGACCAAATATGGATTAAAACTGTTGACGGACATTCACGAATCATATCAGGCAAAACCTGTCAGCGAAGTGATTGATATACTTCAAATACCTGCATTTCTTTGCCGACAGACCGACCTTCTCATTGCTGCAGCAAAGACAGGAAAGACCGTAAATATAAAGAAAGCACAATTTCTTTCAGGAGTTGACATGAGATATCCGGTGCAAAAAGTCCTTGACACTATTGCAAACGAGAACATATCGCATGCAGATAGACTATGGGCAAAAGACAATGTATGGCTTACAGAACGCGGAAACAGTTTCGGATACAACAATCTTGTAGTCGATTTCCGCAACATACCGGACATGAAAGAAATAACGCCACATGTCATCATGGACTGTACACACAGCGTACAACGCCCTGGCGGCGGCAATGGCTGCACTTCCGGTGACCGCCGTTTCGTTCCGGCTATGGCCATGGCAGCAAAGGCTTTCGGTGCAAACGGGTTCTTTTTTGAAGTACACCCAGACCCAGACAATGCAAAATCCGACGGACCCAACATGCTTAGGCTCGACAAACTGGAAGAACTTGTATTGCAACTCATGGCTTAGCACATAGCAATAGAGCCTTAATTTTAATTTATCGTAAACAAAAAACAAGACGTTTTGAAGAATATCCGCAATATAGCCGCACAGGCATTAAAAGATGAAGCACAAGCAATCATCGGCCTTATACCACAATTGGATGAGCAGTTCGAACAAGCTGTCAACCTAATGTTGCACTGCAAAGGCAAGGTTATCGTCACAGGTGTAGGGAAAAGCGGTAATGTAGGTGCCAAGATTGCAGCCACATTATCAAGTACCGGAACGCCGGCTGTATTCGTAAACCCATTAGATGTATACCATGGTGACTTGGGAGTTATAACGGAAGACGATGTGGTGCTTGCCATTTCCAACAGCGGCCAGACAGATGAATTGCTACGTTTCGTCCCAATGATACTCCACATGAACGCATCTATCATAGGAATCAGCGGCAACCCACAGTCATTGCTGGCAAAATACTCCACCTGTCACATCAATGTACGAGTAGAAAAAGAAGCATGTCCGCTGAACCTTGCTCCGACAAGCAGCACCACAGCAGAACTTGCAATGGGCGATGCACTGGCTATAGCCTTGATGGAATTACGACATTTCCAACCACGTGACTTTGCCCAATTCCATCCCGGCGGTGAACTTGGCAAGCGATTACTTACCACTGCCGCCGATGTTATGCGCAGTGACAATCTACCTATAATACCATCAACCATGCATCTTGGCAATGCCATCATACGTGTCAGTGCAGGAAAACTTGGACTCGGCATATCATTGAATGACGACAGCACCATTGCCGGTATTATAACAGACGGCGATATCCGCCGTGCAATGGAACGATGGCAGGCTGCATTCTTTGACCACACGGTATCAGATATTATGACCACTACACCGAAGTGCGTATCAGCCACCACCAAGATTTCGGAGATACAGGCCATTATGAACAAACATAAAGTACACACTGTACTGGTTCTTGACAATGACCAACATCTACTTGGCGTAGTAGACCATTACTCCTGCATGATATAAGGAGAAAGCATAGACAGAAAAAGGAGACTTCGCTTTACAACGAAGTCTCCTTTTTCTGTCTATGCCTATATATTGTTCCTTTATATTATTCTTCCAGTTGATACACACGTACAGAAGAGTTCAGACCTGAAGGTACAGGTGCCCAGCCATCATACTTAGTCTTCTTATATTTAATGTCAACCACATTTATTTCTTCAAACTTACGCCATTCAACGCCATTTCTATCCAGAGACGCTATACGATTGGCTGGTAAATTCGTTACCTCAATACGAATAACATTCTTACCCTCATTGAGTAAAGAGCCATCAAATTTCAATACGTACGGAACACTCCATGCACAACCTACAAATTGATTGTTGATATATACGCGGGCACTTTCACGTACGTCTCCGAGGTCTATTGCCCATGTCCCCTGCAGTTTCTTTACTACAGGCTTCCTGACCTTTTTATAAACGCCATGCGCATTGCCACCAATACTGAATGTTGTCTCATAAACACCTGTACCCATAGTTACTTTTGCAGAGTCATTGTCCAATGTCTCCCATGTCTGCAACTTGTCAATATTGAATGTACCACTTACCTTAGGGGATTCTTCCATGAACGACAGTTTCCAACCACTGTTTATGTCAACGGAAGAACCAGCCTTCTCACGGGAAAGCATCTTGTTCAAGTCTGGTAATACCTTCTTAACGGTAGAGTCTGCAAACAATATCATGGATTCTCCGGAACGTAATGTAATGCGAACCCCATCACCATTACATTCTCCACGATACCACTTGTCATCCAATGGATTGTACCACAGCGGCTTTTTCACGCCAACAGCGAGTTTCACATAACTGTCAACATCTTTTGAAGTGAGGTTGGAAATAAAATAGCCATAACTCCCATTCTCCTTACGTCGAATCATCTTCAAGCCGAGCTTAGTCTTCATTTCCTCAGGTTTCGCAACCTTTGCCAAGGCATCCACGTCGTTACCATATATAACTTTTACGCCCTTAGCTTTCAAAGCCTTTATATGTGCCTTCACTTCATCTGTCAATGTGCTACCCTCCGGTATCAACAATGCCTTATAAGATATTCCGGCAGCAGTAACAATAGAACTTTGTGAACCGGCACTTGAGGACAACAAATATTTATCTGAGACATAATCACAGTCATATCCCAAACTGTCAAGTTCCAAAATAGACTTCTTGAACTCCGGTGCAAGATGCCCCAAATTATGTATAGCAAACTGCATAAGCAGCGTCTTGGTATTTTTCAACCATAAATCCCGAACCGGGAAATAGACGAGTATGTCATTATCCGGCTCACCGGCCTGCAAAAAAGTCTGACAACGTTGGATATACTGCATCAGCGATGGGGCATCACGCCATATACTGTTTGTAGGTGACATGTCAACAGATGCGTAGAAACGCCATCCCGGCCACGGTTCATTCTTTGGCGAATAGCACGTACCATGGAAATAAATATGGTTGACACCAGCACAGAACATAAGGTCAAGATCTGGCTTCATCTGTGACAGTGAAGTGCGGAAATGTTCCGTAAGCCATGTGAAAGTCTCACTGCTTACAAGTTTCTTACCTGTGATATGAGCTGCGGAAGGGGCATATTTCAACATGGAATAGTCAGAATCATTAAGTTTCGTCATTCCCGGATCTACACGTAACCCCTTAATACCAAATTCAGAAAGGCCGAACCCCTCTATCTCCGGTATATCTACAGCAGCATAAACGTCTATCAAGTTGGCCGGTGAGCCGTGGGCCTGGTTACGCACAGTCATACCATGAGAATGAGCCCACGATGCCCATTGGTTAGTAAAATTCTCCAACAGCAAGTCAGACAGTGTCTCCCTGTAATCACGTACCATATCCTTGTCTCTGTCAACAAGTTTGTCGATATTCTCTTTCAAAGAATACCCTCTTCGCTTTTCAAACTCAGCAGGCAGTGTAGGTGTCCAGTCTGCACCATAGACCTCATAAGAATCATTGAACATTGAGGTTGGCCACGGAGTGGAACTCTCAGCAAAAACCTTGTCAAAACGGTCCAGATAATGTTTCACCGCCACCTTATCGAAATGATCTATAACATATCCCTGTCCGCCAGGAGCAGCACGTTTCACCTGCTGTCGTGTCCGTCCAGCATAAAGAGCAATAATACGCCAATTTCCTTTCTTTGGCGTTTTCCACCGCAACACACCATCAGCACCGACAAACGAGGTCACTTCCACTGCCCCACCCTCATAGCCTTTTACGGCCTTTGGATATGCGATTACGAAATCAAGTTTAGAATATTTCTCTTCTTTTTGTGGCAGAACCAATCTATACCCTTCCTTCAGCACGCTATGCCCGACAACAGAATCTACCACTACCACCTTACAGGCAGCCTCTTCTATTGGAGTGGCAGGACCGCCGAAAGGCCAGCCTGTACCATTGTTCATGTCTATCTGTATGCCAAGCCTTTTACCTTCAGCCTCCACATACTTAAGCATCTCCATCCATTTTGGAGACAGATAGTCAATATTATTTACTTCATTACCTTTAACACCATACAATGGCGTTATCTCAAGAGCACCAATACCGTGGGAAGCATATTGCTCCATGTTCCAACGCACATTGGCAGTGTCAAGGGCAGAACCAAGCCACCACCATCTTGCTCCGGGGGCTGCATCATCCGCATACATGGCACTTGCCATAGCCAGTGATGCCAATAAAATAGTTGTTTTCTTCATTATGATAGTTAATTAGTAGAATAAATAGTGCTTAACTTACTCGTGGTGGTAAGGCTCTCCTTTTATAATTGTACACGCGCGATAAATAACCTCCGTAAAAACCAGCCTAACCATTTGGTGCGAAAATGTCATTCTGGAAAGACTGATTTTATCGTCCGCCCTGTCATAAACGGCATTTGCAAAGCCATAAGGCCCTCCGATACAAAATACCAGCCGACGAACCGTCTGCTGTTTTTTCTCTATCCACGCGGCAAACTCTACCGAGCGGAACTCCAGGCCATGCTCATCCAGCAAGACCAACGTATCAGAAGGTTGCAGCAACTTCAATATCTGCTCACCCTCACGTTCCTTCTGCTGCTCCTCTGACAGCGCCTTTGTGTTTTTCAGTTCCGGAATGACCGTTACGGAAAAGGGCATATAATGACCTATCCTGCCCACATAATCATCTATTCCTGCCTGAAAATTTTTATTATTGGTCTTACCTACAAGTATAAGTTCTGTTTTCATTGCTACAAAATTAATCATTTTCCTGTTGCCCGACAAGCAAAACAATGTTTTTTTAATAAAAAAGCAATGAAAATTTGCCAGAAATCGTTTTTTTACTTAACTTTGTCGTCCATAATTAACAATACAAAAAAGAACAAGACAAACAGTTAAGCAATAATACTCAACAAAACAAGACAATGGAAAACAACGCTCAGTTAATAGCACAATGTGAGGCCACTGCAAAACAATGGCTGTCACCTTCATTCGACGAAGAAACACGTAAGGAAGTTCAGGCAATGCTAAACTCAGAGGACAAAACCGCCCTTGTAGATGCTTTCTACCAGAACCTCGAATTCGGAACAGGCGGACTACGCGGAATCATGGGCGCAGGGACAAACCGCATCAATAAGTATGTTGTCGGCATGGCAACACAAGGATTCGCCAACTATGTGCTCAAAGCATTCCCAGGGAAGCAGTGTTCGGTAGTGATTGGTCACGACTGTCGCAACAACGGCCGTATGTATGCAGAAACCGTTGCCGCTATCTTCTCTGCAAACGGCATCAAGGCTTACTTGTTCGAGAGCCTTCGTCCTACACCTGAAATATCTTTTGCAATCCGCCAACTGGGTGCACAGGCCGGCGTCAATGTCACAGCATCCCATAACCCAAAGGAATACAATGGTTACAAAGCCTATTGGGATGACGGTGCCCAGGTTCTGGCGCCACATGACACTGGCATCATTGACGAAGTGAACAAAGTATCCATCGACGACGTGAAGTTTGAGGCAAACCAGGACCTCATACAAATAATCGGCGGAGAAATGGATTATGACTATATGGTAGCCGTAAAAGAAGGCATGATTGACCAAAACGTCATACTGCGACAGAAAGACCTTAACATCGTTTACTCTGCAATGCACGGTACAGGCCGCCACATTGTGCCTATGTGTCTCCGTTCATGGGGATTCCAGAATATAAACGTCGTACCGGAACAGATGGTTGTCGACGGCAACTTCCCGACCGTAGTATCCCCGAACCCGGAAAATGCAGAAGCCATGACACTGGGCATAAAACTCGGAACAAAACTGAACGCAGACCTTGTTGTAGCCACAGACCCTGACGCTGACCGGCTTGCCATTGTATGCCGCAACGGAAAAGGCGAATGGCAGATACTTAACGGAAACCAGACCGCATGTATGTTCTACTGGTACACAATCAAGAACAAGAAGGCTCTCGGGCAGTTAAGACCCACGGACTTCATGGTGAAGACAATCGTCACCTCAGAACTAATCGCCAAGATTGCCCGCGCCAACGGCGTAGAATGTTTTGACGAATACACGGGATTCAAATGGATTGCCTACCGCATACGCGTGAATGAAGGTAAACGTAAATACATCGGCGGTGGTGAAGAATCATTTGGTTACCTGCCATACGACAAAGTCCGTGACAAGGACGCACCTGCATCAATATGCCTTATTTGCGAAATAGCGGCATGGGCAAAGGACCAGGGCAAAACCCTCTTCGACCTTCTGCTTGACATATACAAGGAATACGGTTTCCAAAAAGAAACAACCATAAACGTCGTCAAACCAGGTAAGAGCGGTGCCGATGAGATAAAGAAAATGATGGAAGATTTCCGTGCCACGCCACCTACAGAGATTGCAGGTTCAAAGGTCATCACAATAAAAGACTACAAGACCCTGAAACAAATAACGAATGGCACGGAGTCAAACCTCGACATGCCTACGACAAGCAACGTGTTACAGTGGTTTACGGAAGACGGGCTAAAGGTCAGTGTACGCCCATCCGGTACAGAGCCGAAGATTAAATTCTATTGCGAGGTACCGGTATCCGGACAGTTTGACGGTGACTATAATGCTGCAACGGCAAAAGCGGATATCCGCGTTGAAGAAATAAAGAAGAGCCTGGGACTTTAGAGTATACCAAACAGTAAAAACAGACATAAAGTTATAGCTGCACTACAAGAAGGCACACACCTGTGTGTCATGCAGTTATAACTTTTTATCATTTATGACGGATAGTGAAATACAGCTTATTCTGATTACAGTGGGCATATAGACAAACAGCAAAAACACATACAACACACTATACATAGAAATAGCCCTTTCACAAAAGAGGCCCAATCACACTGCAAAAGGGGCACAATTACATTGCAAAAAGGGCACAATTACAATATAAAAGGGGCCCAATTACGCAACACATAGAAAACGACAAAGACTCAACTACCCCAAAAGGTTATCAAACACCATATTACACATTCCACAACTATATCATTTTTATACGTTATTGCCAATTTCCTTGTATCGAAAAATGATTTATATCAAGAAATCAACAAAGAATCTTATCAATAGTCAGAAAAATGAGACAATGAAGCCTTTTATACCAAATATTTTTGTACCTTTGCAGCGCTTTATCATGAAGCATAACATATATACATTATTTATTAATTAACAACAATGAAGAATCATTACGAAACCGTTTTCATTTTGACTCCCGTTTTGTCTGATGATCAGGCAAAGGAAACGGTCGCAAAGTTCAGTAAGGTTCTCGCCGACAATGGTGCCGAGATTCTGAACGAAGAGGCGTGGGGACTCAAGAAAATGGCTTATGCTATCGAAAAGAAGTCAACAGGTTTCTACAACCTTTTTGAATTCAAGGCTGAGCCTGAAGTTATTGAGACTCTCGAAACAGCTTATCGCCGTGAAGAGAAAGTAATCCGTTTTATGACCGTCAAGCTTGACAAGTATGCTTCACTCTATGCAGAGAAGCGTCGTAACAAACTTGCTAAAAAAGAGGAGGCTTAAACCATGGCAGAAAATTCAGAAATACGTTATCTGACCGCACCAACAATCGACACAAAGAAGAAAAAGTATTGTCGTTTCAAGAAGAGCGGTATCAAGTACATCGACTATAAAGATCCTGAGTTCCTGAAGAAGTTCCTTAACGAACAGGGCAAGATTCTTCCACGTCGTATAACAGGAACATCTCTTAAGTATCAGCGTCGTGTGGCGCAGGCAGTAAAGCGTGCCCGCCAGATTGCACTGCTTCCATACGTAACCGATTTGATGAAATAAACAAAAAAGGAGGATTACACAATGGAAATTATACTGAAAGAAGATATTATCGGTCTTGGATACAAGAACGACATCGTGAATGTAAAGGCTGGTTACGGCCGTAACTATCTCATACCTACAGGGAAAGCTGTTATCGCTTCTGCTTCCGCAAAGAAAATTCTCGCAGAGAATCTGAAGCAGCAGGAGCACAAACTTGCCGCTATCCTCGCTGCAGCACAGAAGGATGCGGAGGCTCTTAACGGCATAGCTCTGACAATCACCGGCAAGGTTAGCGCAACAGGCGTACTTTACGGTTCTGTCAATACAGCTGCCATCGTTGCAGAACTTGCAGCAAAGGGTATTGAAGTTGACCGCAAGCGTGTTATCATGAAGGACATCAAGACTGTTGGTGACTATGTAGCTACGGTTGTGTTCCACAAAGAGGTAAAGGTAGAGGTACCTGTATCTGTTGTCGCAGAAGGTGCTGCTGCACCTGTAGCAGAGGCAACTGCACCTGCAGAAACAGCTACAACAGACGATGCTACTGCAACAGAAGTTGCAGAATAACATCTGGTAAAAATATATTATCAAAGCAATATGGTCCCGATTACCTCACGTTTAGTGACGGTGACCGGGACTTTTTCTATTAGGTTACACAACCTAAGGAACATCCCACAATCCTTAAAGACAAACAACAATGAAAGCATTTGTTTTCCCCGGTCAGGGTGCCCAATTCAGTGGTATGGGCAAAGACCTATATGATAGCAATCCAAAGGCCAAAGAATTATTTGACAAAGCCAATGAAATCCTTGGTTTCGAGATAACCAAAATTATGTTTGAAGGCACGGCTGAAGAATTGAAGCAGACTAAGGTTACACAACCTGCCGTATTTCTGCACTCTGTAATCAAGGCCATCTGTCTCGGAAATGAATTCGATGCAGAAATGACAGCCGGACATTCTCTTGGTGAGTTTTCCGCACTTGTCACTGCCGGTGCTTTGTCTTTTGAAGACGGTCTGCAACTGGTGTCACATCGTGCGCAAGCCATGCAGAAGGCTTGTGAGGCGGCTCCGTCTACAATGGCAGCCATCATAGGTCTTGATGATTCAAAGGTTGAAGAAATATGTGCTGGAATTTCCAAGGAGGGCAACATCGTTGTTCCTGCCAACTATAACAACCCAGGACAATTAGTCATTTCTGGAAACAAAGAGGCTATAGCCGATGCCTGCGAGGCAATGAAGGCTGCCGGTGCGAAACGCGCCCTTCCCCTACCAGTAGGCGGTGCTTTTCACTCTCCTCTCATGCAACCGGCAAAGGATGAACTGCAAGCGGCAATAGAGGCTACAGAGTTCAAGACTCCACGAATCCCTGTCTATCAGAATGTTGATGCAAAGGCTCACACTGATGCCACAGAAATTAAACAGAACCTCATAGCACAGCTTACTGCACCGGTAAAATGGACATACGAGGTACAACAGATGATTTCAGACGGCGCAACTGACTTTGTCGAGTGCGGCCCAGGCAAGGCTTTGCAGGGCATGATAGCAAAGATAACAAAGGGTATCGAAGGTATATCCATCATTGGTATCTCATAATAATCTATGAATAATAAGATATTAATTTATCAGATATTCACGCGCCTTTATGGAAATCGCAATACCACTCGTAAAAAGAATGGTACTATTACAGATAATGGTTCAGGTAAATTCAGTGATTTCGACCAGAAAACGCTGAAGCATATAAAGAAGATGAATTTCTCACATGTGTGGTATACCGGTGTAATACGCCATGCCACACAGACGGACTATTCTGAATATGGCATACCGCGCCAGCACCCAGCTGTTGTAAAAGGTAAGGCTGGCTCCCCATACGCCATTGTTGACTACTATGACATTGACCCGGATCTTGCTGATGATGTTGACAATAGGATGAAGGAGTTTGAAGCTTTGGTTACAAGAACGCACAAAGCCGGTCTAAAGGTAATCATTGATTTCGTACCAAACCATGTTGCCAGACAATATCACTCTATAAGGAAGCCAGCCGAAGTGGCTGATCTTGGCGCTAATGACAATTCTGATTGCGGTTTCGACCCACAGAACAACTTCTACTATTGTCCGGAATGTAGTTTTGACCCGATGTTTGATCTTAGAATGGGTGTTAGCACGGACGATTCCAAAGCGGACGTATCTGACGAGGAATATACAGAATTTCCGGCTAAGGCAACAGGCAATGACCACTTTGACAATCATCCGGGACCAAATGATTGGTACGAGACTGTAAAACTGAATTACGGTGTTGACTATTGGACTGGTTTTGGGCACTTTGAGCCTGTGCCTGACACATGGAACAAGATGACGGACATCCTGCTATTCTGGGCTTCAAAAGGAGTGGATGGATTCAGGTGTGATATGGCGGAAATGGTGCCAACGGCCTTTTGGACATGGGCGACAGAGAAAGTGAAGTATCGTTATCCTGAGATTATATTCATTGGTGAAGTGTATGATCCTAACAGGTATCGCCGGTATATAAAGGCTGGTTTCGACTACCTGTATGACAAAGTAGGCATGTATGATACCATGCGTGCTGCAATCTGCGGTTATGGTTCTGCCAAGAATATCACATACGCATGGCAGAAGACCAATGACATTAAGGACAATATGCTCTATTTCCTCGAGAATCATGACGAGCAACGTGTGGCAAGCACATTCTTTGCAGGGGATGCAAAAAAAGCAGTCCCCGGGTTTGTGGCATCTGTTCTGATGCAATCCAATCCTTTCATGCTTTATGCCGGTGAGGAATATGGCGAAAAGGGAATGGATGAAGAGGGATTTTCCGGCAAAGACGGACGTACTTCTATCTTTGACTATTGGAACATTGACACTCTTTCCCGTGTCGAAAACGGTGAATTGTCAGCTGAAGAACTTGAGATTTATCTGATTCACAAGAAGGTCCTCAACATTGCACGTAGAGAAAAGGCTATTGACGGAGATTTCTATGATCTTATGTATGTCAATCCATCATCACCACGTTTCAATGAATATGGACAATTTGCCTTCCTGCGTAAAAGCGACAATGAAATTCTTTTGGTGGTATGTAACTTCATTGGCAACACAGTAGAAATTGATGTAAGAATACCGATGCACGCTCTTGACTTCCTGTCCATACCGGAAAAGACATACAGGGCAACGGATCTTATCACTAATGATGAGATGGACATTATAATAAAGAGGGATGGCATTGTCAATATGCTTGTACCTGCAGACAGTGCAAGAGTATGGAAGTTCTCTTATAGACAAAACAAAAAAATAAAATGGAAAAAGTAATA
>CAZPNC010000022.1:0-32158 GCA_964587945.1 uncultured Prevotella sp.
GAGGTGACGGAGGAGTATGCGGAAAAGTGAACTGCTGTGATATGAATATCGCTCCATAATGTGATAAACAACAAACAAACAAAATATAACATCAATGAAAGTAATGAAATTTGGTGGCACCTCCGTAGGCTCTCCTGAGCGTATGCAGGATGTTGCACAGCTCATAACAAAGTCTGGAGAACCTACATTTGTGGTGCTTTCAGCAATGTCTGGAACGACGAATTCGCTCGTTGAGATTTCTGATTACCTTTACAAGAAGAATCCAGAGGGCGCACAGGAAATTATCAATACGCTGGAAAAGAAGTACATGGAGCATATTGCGAAACTGTATTCTACCGAAGAAATGAAGCGGGAGACAGCAGGATTCCTCAAGAAGGAGTTTGATTACCTGCGTTCTTTTACCAAAGATACATTCACGTCGTTTGAAGAAAAGATTGTAGTTGCACAGGGAGAGGTGATGTCAACCAACATGGTGACGAACTATCTGAAGGAAAAGGGTATCAAAGCCGTGTTGCTTGATGCGCTTGACTTTATGCGTACAGACAAGAATGCAGAACCTGACCTGACGTATATCAGAGAGCATCTGACAGACGTCATGAAAGCAAATGATGGTTATCAGATATACATTACACAGGGATTTGTTTGTAGAAATGCCTATGACGAGGTTGATAACCTGCAGCGGGGTGGGTCTGATTACACTGCTTCTCTTATTGGTGCGGCCATGATGGCGGATGAAATACTGATATGGACGGACATTGACGGTATGCACAACAATGACCCTCGTATCGTGGAGAAGACCGATGCTGTACATCAACTGAACTTTGAAGAGGCGGCGGAGTTGGCTTACTTCGGTGCCAAGATTCTGCATCCTACTTGCGTGCAGCCTGCAAAATACGCTGGAATACCGGTGAGAATAAAGAACACTTTGGATCCTGACGCTGACGGAACGGTAATAGACAACGTGCTGGTTCGTGGCAAAATAAAGGCTGTTGCTGCTAAAGACAATATTACAGCCATTAAGATAAAGTCGTCACGTATGCTTCTTGCGACGGGCTTCCTGCGTAAGGTGTTCGAGATATTCGAGACTTACAACACGCCAATCGATATGGTTACTACCTCTGAAGTGGGGGTAAGCGTGAGCATAGACAATGATTCTCATCTGACGAAAGTAATGGATGAGTTGAAGAAGTACGGTACGGTGACGGTTGATACCGATATGTGTATCATCTGTGTCGTGGGTGATTTGGACTGGAGCAATGTTGGTTTCGAGACTCTCGTGACCGAGGCTATGGCTAACATTCCGGTACGCATGATTTCGTATGGCGGCTCCAATTACAATATTTCGTTCCTCATACGTGAGGCGGACAAGAAAAGGGCATTGCAGAATCTCTCTGCAAAACTGTTCAACTAAGACAAAGACATCTTCGCCACTTCCATGCAGGAAGGGCGAAGGTGTTGACCAAACAACCATACAACACAAATAACAGGAATTTGACAATGGCTTTACCGCTAGATAAATTCAAAAATATTGAGACGCCTTTCTATTACTATGATAAGGCGCTATTGGACGAAACGCTTGACGCTATCAAAGCGGAATTGGCCCAACATCCGGAGTATCACCTGCATTATGCAATAAAGGCGAATGCCAATCTTGATGTATTGCGCGAGATACAGAAGGCCGGATTTGGAGTGGATTGTGTCAGTGGAGGTGAGATACAGCGGGCTATTGATGCCGGATTTGAGGCTGGTAAGATAGTCTATGCAGGTGTGGGCAAAGGTGACTGGGAGATTAATCTCGGTTTGGATGCCGGCATTTTCTGCTTTAATGTAGAGTCACTTGAGGAACTGGAAATAATCAATGAACTCGCTGAAGCCAAGCAAAAGGTGGCCAAGGTGTGCTTCCGTATTAATCCGGATGTGGGTGCCCACACCCATGCTAATATCACTACCGGATTGGCAGAGAACAAGTTCGGTATTGCAATGGAGGATATGGAGACTGCCATCAAAGCTGCTATGGAATTGAAGAACATTGAGTTTATCGGACTGCATTTCCATATTGGCTCTCAGATTCTGGATATGGGAGACTTTGAAGCACTCTCTATGCGTATCAATGAACTACAGGATCGTCTGGAAAAACAGGGGATAGTGGTGAAGAATATCAATGTCGGAGGTGGCCTCGGCATAGCCTATACCAATCCTGATGGCAAGCCTATACCTGACTTCAAGGCGTATTTCGATACATATACAGAGAATATCAAACTGCGTAAGGGGCAGCATGTTCACTTTGAACTCGGTCGTGCCGTGGTTGGACAGATGGGCTCTCTTATTACGAGAGTGTTGTATGTTAAACACGCTCGTGTAAAGAAATTCGTGATAGTGGATGCAGGTATGAGTGACCTCATACGCCCTGCACTCTACGAAGCGCATCATGAGATACAGAATATCAGTGGGGACGGCCCTAAAGATACATACGATGTCGTTGGCCCTATATGCGAATCAAGTGATGTTTTCGGCAAGGACGAAACCTTGTCTGTATGCCATCGCGGTGACATCATAGCCATACGCTCTGCAGGAGCATACGGTGAGATTATGGCATGTCAGTATAATTGCCGCAAATTGCCTAAGGGTTACCTTTTCTAAGGTTATTCTGAAGGCATATAAATACACCTAAATATAATGATAATATCCATGATAATATCATTGCCTATACTAATATTTATAGTGGTGTTACTGGCGTTTGCACTGGCAGCCCCGCTGTTTTCACCCTTTTTCAGAAAGGTAGTGGCGGAGGAATCCGCATGTGATGGTGGCGTGAAACCGACAAAGTTGCCACCGGTATCGGTAGTATTGACAGATCACGACAGTTCATATCATTTGGAGAAAGTGTTGCCCAGACTGCTGGAACAGAAGTTTCCCGGTGATTTCCAGGTGATAGTCGTAATAGACAGAAGCGACAGTGATTCGGAAGATGTGCTTAAACGACATAGTCCTAACCCACACCTTTATTATACAATGTTGCCAGATACGTCGCGTTATCTCAGCCGTAAGAAACTCGGAATAACGCTCGGTATCCGTGCTGCCAAGTATGACTGGGTGCTTGTGACAGACGTACACAGTCTGCCATCGTCTGATGAATGGCTTGCAAATATGGCTGGACACTGTTCGGATAATTGCAATATGGTTCTTGGAATGTCATTGTATGACGTGGAATCACCCCTATATTATCGTTATGAACAGTTGCGGACTATGCTCTATCATTTGCGGATGGCTCAAAGAGGTATGGCTTTCAGCACTAACCAATCGGTCGTAATGCTGCGCAAAAGCGAGTTCTTTGCAGAGAATGGCTTTAGAGGTAATCTGGAGTTTACACGTGCTGAGTTCGAGTTCCTTGTCAACAAGTTTGCCAAGAAAGGGGCATGTGCTTTGGCCATTGAACCAGAATCATGGATGTCTGCTATCAAGCCGTCAGGCAAACGTTGGCGGATGAGACATCTGTTTGCCATTGATGCTTTCCATAACATGAGACGCTCGTTCCCGTTCCGTATGCTGTTTCATGTTGATTTGAATGTGATGCACATTTATAATGCCTTGACAATAGTGGCTGTTGTCACTGCGGCTTGCATGTTGCCGTCACTTGATGGCATCTTGCTAATGGCGGCAGCAATGCTTTTCTGGATTGTATCCAATGTGGAAAGATATTTCATTTATCGGCCGGTGCTGCATTATTTCCATAGCGTAAACCCTTTAATTGCCATTATATTGGATTGGACCGTTTCTGTCCGCAACTTCACTTTGCGCCTGAGATATATCTTTTCCAACAAGAATGACTTCATAACCCACAAACTGTAACAGAGCTTCTGACGAGAATATTGCGCGTTTTACATTACATATCAGACTTCACAAATGCTGCGGGACCACAGGCTTCCGCTGTAAGAATGATACTCTTCGCTACGGCAAAAGTGGCGGAGAATCATCTTGTTACGTCTGTTCCGCTTTCTGAAGAGTATGTGAAAGTTCTTGCAGAACATTGTAATGTCAAGGTGCATTATCTGCATATCAAGAGTGGAGGTAATCCTTTGCACTATCTTGCAGCCCTAATCCGTATCCATGGTATAATCAAGGAAATTAATCCGGACGTAGTCCACGTGCATGGTTCATGGGACTGGCGGGCTGCAGCTGTTGAGTGTCAGTCACGTCGTCAGCGTATTGTTACACTTGTATCACCGCATCGTGGGTTGTCACAGGAACTTATAAGCATTGACTTCTGGAACCGAAAATTGCCAAGACTTGTCTTATATCAGGCATGGATGGTACGTAATTGCACTGCGGTCATAGCCATTAATGACAAGGAACGGGATGATATTACCGCCCTCGGATTGAAGAAACGTATAGAGGTCTTGCCCCAGATGCCAAAGGAAAATGAGAGCATTGAACCCTTGCGTGAGGTTCTTATGACGTATTATCGTAAGGCTCTTGATTCTACATACAACAGAGATTTGATGCAGAAAGAAAGGGAATTTGTCGCAACTGCACTACGTTCCGTTATTGTTGATGATGATGTCGTGACGGAAAAACCTGATATTGTAGGTGTTTCTTTCCGCAGAATCTTCTTCTATGCCTATGATGAAGACGTGATGCCGCAATTTGTTGACGGCTGTCAGAAAATGCAGTTGCCTATCCCACCGCCTTTGAATGTGGCAGAAGTACCACGTTATAGAAATCCGAAGGCTAAGATTATCGGTACTTTGAAGGACATACCCATACAGGTAAAACCATTGAAATTGCCGGCAGACAAGACATCCGAACGGGATGTTGTGACTATGATAAGCAAGGCGGAACAACTGAGCATGTCCCGTCTTACGTTGCGTAATTATGCCGAATTGTATGATATGTTCCGCCATTCCGATTTTAATGAGGAAATCGTTGTGGC
Organism: uncultured Prevotella sp.; assembly: GCA_964587945.1. Lineage (GTDB taxonomy): Bacteria > Bacteroidota > Bacteroidia > Bacteroidales > Bacteroidaceae > Prevotella. The sequence goes on from CAZPNC010000022.1 coordinate 4,931, forward strand.
AGAATTGAAGCGTCTTCACTTACGACGTTTCACTAAGAAAATGCAGAAACGCCTTGCCGAGATGTTTGAATTGAAGCAGGGTTATAATATAATATGAAGACCCAACAAAACAACCTATACCAACCTATGCCTAACAAGAAATATGATATAGAGCGCGATATGCACTATCTTCAGTTGCTGGCCAAGTCATTTCCAAATGTTCCGGCAGCATCAACTGAGATTATCAATCTCTCGGCAATACTCAACCTGCCAAAGGGTACAGAGCACTTCTTGGCAGATATACATGGCGAACACGAGGCTTTTATACACGTTTTGAAGAATGCTTCAGGCCGTATCAAACTGAAAGTGGATGAGATATTCGGTGAATATTTGCCTGCACAGGCAAAGAAAGAACTATGCACTCTTATATATTATCCAGAGAGAAAGCTGGAGCTTATAAAGGCAATGACGGAGGATTTGAATGAATGGTATCTCATGACATTGCATCAGTTGGTGCGTGTCTTCCGTGAAGTCAGTTCCAAATATACCCGTTCTAAAATAAGGAAAAGCCTGCCAAAAGAGTTCAGTTACATACTTGAAGAACTGTTGCAGGAGCGTCCCGAGGAGGCTGACAAGGCCGCTTATGTCAATGTCATTATAGATACCATTATTTCAACAGGCAGTGCAGACGATTTCATTACAGCTATGGCAAACACCATACAGCGTCTTGCCATAGACCAATTGCATATCCTTGGTGATGTATATGACCGTGGTCCGGGTGCGCATATCATCATGGACAAACTTGAACAATACCATTCTTGGGACATACAGTGGGGAAATCACGACATACTCTGGATGGGAGCCTGTGCAGGAAACGATGCCTGCATTTGCAATGTGATACGTCTTTCCCTGCGTTATGCCAACCTATTGACTCTTGAAGATGGTTATGGAATAAATCTTATGCCCCTTGCTACTTTCGCAATGGAGACTTATGGAGATGATCCATGTGAGGCTTTTTGGCCACGACTCAATGCAGAAAACAAGTCTAGGTTCGACCAAAAGACGTTGCGTTTGATGGCGATGATGCACAAAACCATATCCGTTCTACAGTTCAAGGCAGAGGCACAGTTGTTCAAAAGCAATCCTTCATGGAATATGGAGGACCGCTGTATGCTTGAACATGTGAACTATAAGACCGGAATGTGCAACATAGAGGGCAAGGAATACAAAATGCTTGACATGAGCTTCCCTACCGTTGACCCTGAGAATCCAACAGCTTTCACACCCGAAGAAAAGCAACTGATGGAGAAACTGCATCACTCTTTTCGCGTGTCAGAGAAACTTCATCGCCATATACGCACCATGTTGACTCATGGTTGTATGTATGCCATCTATAATAACAACCTGCTTTTCCACGCCTCCGTGCCGTTAAATGAGGATGGAACCCTGAAAGGTGTTGAACTGATGCCTGGTGTTGTGCTTTCAGGCCATTTGCTTATGAAGCGTACAGGAATGCTGGTACGGGCGGCATTCCAGAATGATACGACATCAGAAGAGAAGGTGTATGCGCGTGATTACTTCCTTTACCTGTGGTGTGGCAAGGATTCCTGCCTTTTTGACAAGGCTAAGATGACTACGTTTGAACGTTATTTCATTGCCGAAGAGGAAACACACGCTGAGCCAAAAGGAGCCTTTTTCCGTTTGAGAGATAAGGAAGAGACGGCGGATACTATTCTTGATGCTTTTGGAGTGACAGGAGAAAACCGCCATATCATTAATGGTCATGTGCCTGTTCATGTGGCAAAGGGTGAGAGCCCGATTAGGGCTAATGGCAAACTGATGGTCATCGACGGTGGCTTTTCTGAGCCTTATCACAAGGAAACGGGCATAGCCGGTTACACATTGGTATATCATAGCCGTGAGTTTGAACTGGTTCAGCACGAGCCTTTCACCAATGTTGAGGATGCAGTGCGTGAAGGACGTGACATCAAGTCTAATATGCAGATTGTCGAAAATATAGGCCGACGCCTGTTGGTAGCCGATACTGACCGCGGTAAGGAACTGCAGGCACAGATTGGTGACCTCCGTGAATTGCTCTATGCATATAGACATGGCTTTATAAAGGAGGTGAAGTGATGTCAAGAACCAGCAACCTGCCATATATATTCATGGCATCATTCTTCCCTGTCATAGCCTTTATCCTTTGGTTGGCTTTAGGTTTCCCTGCACCGGAAGAGATGACTGTAACAGCTTATTACATACAAATGGGAATGACAGTGCTGACCATTGCCGGTATACCATTGTCGTTGAAATATATCTCCAGAGAGCGTTTTGGAGTCAAATACAACTGTTTGTGCTTTGTGCGCATGGCATTGTTATGCAGCATTGCAACGGCTAATCTTGTCTTGTACTATTTTCTCTGTTCCATTACTGCATTCTTTTACTTGGGTGTAATTGCATGGTTGGCAATGTTCTTTGCCTTTCCTGCCAAAGCAAAAACCTCATGATATTGTCACCACTTGAACCGGAAGACCTCGAGTTGCTATACACTATCGAGAATGAACCGTCACTATGGAGTGTCGGCAGCACCAATGTGCCGTATAGCCGCTATGCACTCAAAGACTATATAGCCAATCAGCAATGCGACATATTTGTTGACAAACAAGTGCGTCTCGTTGCCAGAGTAGGGGAAACGGGGCATGATGAGACACCTACACGGGCAGTAGGACTTGTGGATCTCTTCAACTTCTCACCGGAACATCAACGTGCCGAGCTGGGCATTGCAATGCTTAAAGAAGAGCAAGGCAAGGGTTATGGAAGACAGGCAATACGCCTTCTGACAGAGTATGCACGCAATGTGTTGCATTTGCACACTGTATATGCTGTGATACCCGATGACAATACCGCTTCTCTTGCGGTACTTCATGCCGAAGGTTTCGGCAATGACCTGTGCCTGAAAGACTGGATTCTGCGTCCGGAAGGATGGCACGATGCGGTGCATTTGCAGAAGATACTGTAAGGACAAGTAACCTTGATTGCATAAAGTCTGTTTTTCTCATATCTGCTTATATGAAAAAAAAGGCACACTAACTTCACAGTCCGTGTACCTTTCGTAATAAATATTACAATACAATTTTTTCTTTTATAGTGGCATATTGCCATGTTTCTTAGGGGGATTGCTCTGGTTTTTGTTGCGACACATCTCCAAAGCCTGTATTAGGCGTATGCGAGTGTCACATGGAGAGATAATCTCGTCAATGTAACCCAGTTGTGCTGCCGGCAGCGGGTTGGCAAATTTCTCACGGTATTCCTTTGTACGTTCGGCACGTTCCTCCGGTGTTGCCTTGCGGTATAGTATGTTGCAGGCACCCTCCGCACCCATAACAGCAATCTCTGCTGTAGGATAAGCAAGATTGATGTCAGCTCCTATGCACTTGGAATTCATCACAATGTATGCGCCACCGTAAGCCTTGCGGGTGATAAGTGTAATCTTTGGCACCGTAGCCTCAGCAAAAGCATATACAATCTTGGCCCCATGGCGTATTATACCGTTATGTTCCTGCTGCACGCCTGGCAGAAATCCCGGAACATCCTCCACTGCTATCAAAGGGATATTGAAGCAGTCACAGAAGCGTATGAAGCGCGCTGCCTTGTCAGAACCGTCAATGTCGAGTGAGCCTGCAAGATAATAGGGCTGGTTTGCCACAAAGCCTACGGTGCGTCCGGCCATGCGTCCGAAGCCGATAACTATGTTCTTTGCAAATTCAGACTGCACTTCAAAGAAATACTGCTGGTCACATATCGGTTCAATGATATCGTGAATGTCATAGGGAATGTTAGGGTCAACGGGCACCACCTCGTCCAGTTCATGGCATACGCGGTTCACTTCATCGGTCACGGGGTGTATAGGTGCATCCTCCATGTTATTGGATGGTATGAAGCCAAGGAGTTCCCTGATAGTCATAAGCGTCTCTTCATCATTGTCACAGATGAAATGGCTCACACCGCTCACACTGTTGTGCGTCAACGCTCCGCCCAAAGTCTCCTTGTCAACGTCCTCATTTGTCACAGCCTTTACCACGTTAGGGCCGGTTACAAACATCTGGCTTTGTTCCTTTACCATAAGTATAAAGTCCGTCAATGCAGGCGAATAACACGAGCCACCGGCACAGGGTCCCATTATGGCTGATATTTGAGGTATCACACCGGAGGCCATAACGTTGCGCCTGAAGATGTGGGCGAAACCTGTAAGAGACTCCACTCCCTCCTGTATGCGGGCACCTCCTGAATCGTTAAGACCTATGATTGGTGCACCGTTTTTCAGTGCCATATCCTGTATCTTCGCTATTTTCTGCGCATTTGCGGCACTCAGCGAACCTCCGAGAACGCTGAAGTCGAAGGCATAGACGAACACAATTCTGCCGTCAATCTTGCCATATCCGGAGATTACACCGTCACCTTCAATGCGTTTCTTCTCCATTCCGAAGTCTGTGCAGCGGTGCATAACGTGTTTGTCCATTTCCACAAACGTACCTCTATCAAGTAAAGTGTCTATTCTTTCTCTTGCTGTCAGTTTCATAATTCTGTCTTTTTGTTTAGTCCTTTGCTACCATTTCCAGTTTCATGACCAAGTCATTTGCCTTCATGGTGTCTCCGTCTTTTATCAGTACATTCTTTATTTTGCAGTCAGAGGCGACCTTGTAGTTGGACTGCATCTTCATGGCTTCCATGGTAAAGAGAGTGTCTCCCTCCTTTACCGTGTCTCCCGGGTTTACATAAACCTTGACAATCTTGCACGGCATAGGCACCGTTATGGTGTCGGCCTGCACCGCATTGCCTTTATGTTTGTGCAGTTTCATGTATTTAGCCTGCGAATCAAGCATGTCAATCTGGTAGGTGGAGTAGTTCAGGTTCACCGTGTAGTGCTTGCTTCCCTCATCCCTTGTCAGTTCGGCTTTGTAGGAGTTGCCCTCGTATAGCAGTGAGTATATGCCGTTTTGCAGCATTGCTACGTCCACGTTGTAAACCTCTCCGTCTATGTCTATGCTCACCTTGTTGCCTTCTTTTGACAGCAAGGTGACCTGCTGTATTTTATTTCCTATTTGTATTTCCATTAGTCTTGTTATCTGAATTCTACACTCTCAGCACGCCTTTCTGTAGCCCGAATGAACGCCAGCGGTTTATTGCCGAACTGTCATAGGCCGTGGTGTCAGGCTTGTTCTCGTCAATGCCCATCAGGTAGTCAATGTATGCTGCAATGACTGCCATCTGTTCAGAGTCATTCTTGAATCCGGAACGTGGGCGCATCCATTGCTCGTTGCGCTCAATGAAATACGTATTGTAGTCACCATTCTTGAAATCAGGCACATCCATGATGCGGCGCAGATAGCGGATGTTTGTTGTCAACCCCGTAATCTTATACTCATACAGTACGCGGCGCATGCGTTCTATGGCGTATTCGCGTGTCGTGGCCCAGACAATCAGTTTGCCAATCATAGGGTCGTAGTGTACAGGAATCTCATAACCCTCATACACGTAAGAGTCTATGCGTGTGCCGATGCCGTGTGGTTCTGTCAGTTGCTTGATGACACCTGGTGATGGCATGAAGTTGTGTTCTGCATCTTCTGCGCATATACGGCATTCGATAGCATGACCGTGCTGTCTTAGTTCCTCCTGCTTGAAGTGCAATTTTTCACCGGCTGCAATGCGTATCTGCTCCTTTACAAGGTCAACACCCACCACTTCCTCTGTTATCGGGTGTTCAACCTGCAGGCGGGTATTCATTTCAAGGAAATAGAAATGATGGTATTTGTCAACAAGAAACTCTATGGTTCCTGCCCCCTCATACTCTACGGCCTTTGCTGCCGCTACGGCCTTTGCACCCATCTCCATGCGGAGATTGTAGTCAATGAAAGGTGAAGGTGACTCCTCTACCACCTTCTGATGCCTGCGTTGCACGGAACATTCACGGTCAAAGAGGTGTACCACGTTGCCATGTTTGTCGCCGAGAACCTGGAACTCAATGTGATGCGGTTCTTCTACGAACTTTTCTATATAGACAGTGTCATCGCCAAAACCAGACATGGCCTCGCTTTTCGCTGCGTTATACATCTCCACCACGTCTTCTTCGCGGGTTATAAGGCGCATGCCCTTGCCGCCGCCGCCCATGGATGCCTTCAACATTACCGGGAAACCGATTCTCCTGGCTACTTCAACAGCCTCTTCGGCCGACTTCAATGGTTCTTCCGTACCGGGCACAACCGGTACACCGGCCTCTATCATCTTCCGGCGGGCGCTTATCTTGTCACCCATCTCTTCCATCGTTTCAGGACGCGGACCGATGAAGATGAAGCCCTCATCAGTGCAGCGTCGTGCGAACTCTGCATTCTCTGAGAGGAATCCGTAACCCGGATGGATTGCATCAACATTGTGTTTATGTGCGGCCGCAATGATGTGGTCGATGTTCAGGTAACTGTCACAACTGGCAGCTTCGCCTATACATTCCGCCTCGTTGGCAAATAGCACATGGCGTGACATACGGTCGGCCGTACTGTAAACAGCAACGGAGTGTATGCCCATTTCATAGCAACTGCGCATGACGCGTATCGCTATTTCGCCACGATTAGCAACCAAGATTTTTCTAATCATGTATTATGTCTTTTATTTTTCCGTGCGCCTGTAGTCCCGCAGGCACCCTTTTGTTTTTTGCGTATGGCAGGTCTTCTGACTATATCCATTGGAAAGCATGTCTTCCCACCCCTTTTGGTCAAGAGCAAAAAGTCTCTTGACAGGGACAGTGACAATCGTTGCCATCCTGAAAACGGATTCACAGCATCGGGTAATGTCGCAGAGTTACACTGCGTTCCCATCTTAGCTCTTGCGCCGCAGACTGCTGCGGCATAGAGAACCAAATGCAAATTGCGGTGCAAAGTTACTAAATAAAACGTGAACAGCAACTTTTTTGCCTTGTTTTCAGTTTTTGCGTGTTAAAAAATGTAATACTGCTATAAAACTAATAATATATGTCTTATGGGCCGATGTGCAATATGACGGCCTGTATTACATTGCTGTTATGTGTTTACTGAATTGTCTTTACGGAAATGGTAATGTGATTTTTGTAAAATGTTATAAGTGCCTGTATCGTAGATTGTTAAGCTATGAATGATGGGTAAGGGCACGTCTTGTGTCGTAATCATGCCCCTTTTGCGTTGTAATCATGTCCCTTTTGCGTTGTAATTGTGCCCAAATTACACGCTGATTGTGCCCTTTTTGTTTTGGTACTTGTGCTATTTGCGCAAATGGGCGTGATTATGTCTGAGGCAGACACAAAAAAACATAGACGCGATTCACACCGCACCTATGTTCCAGTGTAACATCCTACAGAGGTGGTAGGGTGTTAGGCTTCAGACTGCATCACTGCATCCTTGTGCCCTTATAAGCCTTTTTGCCTCTGTTTGTGGAACGGACTTATATATAAGTCCGCGTTACACTTATGATGTTAATTTGCTCATTGTCACATGAGTTGCATTTTATATCAGAAAAAATCTGTTGGTTTCTCGTGGAGACCATATAGATTTTTATTCATCATTGCTGTGCTCTTGTATCAGAGCCTGTTGCAGTTCGTTCGGCATAAGTTCGTAAGATGCGAACTTTGTGGAGAATGATGCTCTGCCACCTGTCAGTGAACTCAGTGCAATAGAGTAGTTTGACAGTTCCTTCAGTGGTATCTTCGCCTGCAGTTTCTGGTATCCGTTCTCGGTGTCCATGCCCATTATGAGCGCTCTACGTCCCTGAAGGTCGCTCATGACGTCTCCGGTCATGTCTGAAGGTACATAAACTTCAAGGTCGTATATCGGTTCGAGTATCTTTGGTGCAGCGTTGCGGAACGCCTCACTGAATGCGTTTCGTGCTGCCAACATGAATGAAAGTTCGTTACTGTCAACAGGGTGCATCTTGCCGTCATATACTATTACGCGCACGTCTCTTGCGTAAGAGCCTGTCAGCGGACCACGTTCCATCTTCTCCATTACGCCTTTCAGTATGGCCGGCATGAAGCGCATGTCTATCGCTCCGCCTACAACGGTATTGATGAAGATTAGTTTTCCACCCCATTCCAGGTTTATTTCCTCGCGGCTCTTGATGTTGAGCTTGCACTCCTGACCGTTGACTTTATATGTGGTAGGGTCGGGCATACCGTCAGCGTATGGCTCGATGATGAGATGGACTTCGCCGAACTGGCCTGCACCGCCGGATTGTTTCTTGTGGCGGTATTCCGCACTGGCACTCTTGGTTATGGTCTCACGGTATGGAATGTGTGGCTCTTGGAACTCTATCTGTATCTTATCTATGTTCTCAAGTCTCCATTTCAGTGTGCGGAGGTGGAATTCTCCCTGTCCTTTCACAACAGTCTGGCGCAGTTCCTTGCTCTGCTCTACAATCCATGTGGGGTCTTCCTGGCGCATGCGTGTGAGTGCAATCATCATCTTTTCCGTGTCACCCTCCTTGACAGCTTTAATGGCGCGTGAGTATTTGGGGTTCGGATATGTTATGAAATCGAAGCGGTTATCACAGTCTTTGCCGTTGAGCGTGTTGCCGGTCTTTACATCCTTCAACTTGACAGTGCAGCCTATGTCGCCTGCGTTCAATTGTTCTACGGGTGTACGGTTTGCTCCTGCCGCAGAGAAAATCTGTCCGAGTCGCTCCTTTGAGCCACGATCGGCATTGCTAAGGTCATCTCCCGGTTTTACATTGCCGCTCATTACCTTGAAGTATTGCACCTCGCCGATGTGCGGTTCGATGCCCGTCTTGAAGAAATACAGGGACTCCGGACCGTTGACATCAACGGCAACCTCTTCGCCACGGGTGTTATGCACCTTTGGCATTTCATCCACAAATGGCACCACATTGCCGAGAAACTCCATCAGACGGCGTACACCCATGTCTTTGCCGGCGCATACGCAGAATATGGGGAAGATACTTCTCGTCACCAGTCCTTTACGGATTCCTTCGCGTAACTCGTCTTCTGTCAGTGCCTCTGTTTCGAAGAACTTCTCCATGAGTGTCTCATCGTTCTCGGCAGCGGCTTCCACCAATGCCTTGTGCATTTCCAATGCCTTTTCCTTTTCTTCTGCAGGAATGTCTTCAATTGATGGTGCTCCGCCTTCTGCTCCCCATGAATACTTTTTCATGAGCAGCACGTCAATGATGGCGTTGAAGCCTGGGCCTTCATTGAGCGGGTATTGTATTGGTATGACTTTTTGTCCGTATATGTCTTGCAAACGGTCAAGCGTGTTGGTATAGTCGCATTTTTCGGCATCCAATTGGTTAACAAGGAATATTACAGGCTTCTTTAGTTTCTCCGTGTAACGGAAATGATTTTGCGTTCCTACCTCCGGACCGTACTGGCCGTTGAGCAGCAATACCGCTGTGTCTGTTACCTCAAGGGCTGTCAATGCTGCTCCAACGAAATCGTCAGACCCTGGGCAGTCTATGATGTTCAGTTTCTTGTCGTTCCACTCAACATGGTAGACTGTGGAGAAAACGGAGTATCCATATTCTTGTTCTACAGGGAAATAGTCACTTACTGTGTTCTTTTGCGTAATACGACCGCGGCGGTTTATTATGCCAGCTTCAAACAGAAGTGCCTCCGTCAGGGTCGTCTTTCCCGAGCCATCGTTGCCAAGCAGAGCGATGTTCTTTATTTCATTGGTTTTATAGACTCTCATAGAAATGAACAGAATTTAAGGTGTTAATATTCGGTTTTAGTTTACTCTCTTAGGTTTATTAGGCCGCATTTCATTGCTTTATGGCGTTTTCAATGCGTTGTAAAATTATAAAGTTTCTCTCTAATCGCCAAATCTTTCTACTGTTTTTAACTCGTATTGTCTAAATGAAAGGTTCGTTAACCTTCGTCGGCGTGTGTCTTTTACCATGGGATTGTCCGTCAATGGTATGTGTGTTGCCATTCCTTTGGCAAATCGGCGTATTCTCTTCTGTTGCAGAAATGAAGTCTTTCGTGTGATGTTTGTTGTTTCTGTTTATGGTAATTATCTTCAGTTACTTGTTGTAAAGTGTGTGGCCAACTATAAAAAAATCTCCCCCCGACATCACGTCGAGAGGAGACAACAACACAAACACAAATAAACCTGCGCTCCAAATGCTAGAGACGCAGGCATCTCTTTGTTTTATTTATATTCTTCTTTGAATATTCTTTATGTGACAGAAGTGGCGTTTTGGCGGTGAAAACCTTTGCACCGGTTCTTGTATGGAGTTAGGGTATCCTTACAATTATCGTGCCACTTTGTTGTTTTGTCAGGCTACACCTGAGGCGTAGTGGGCGTATATGAGTCTCATTCTATGCCGAAAACCTGTTTTAGGCCTCCGTCAACGCCAGAGAATCCCATGAATGCAAGGGCGAGGATGGATGCTGTTATCAGTGTGATAGATATGCCTTTCATCCCTTTTGGAATGGCAGCGAACTCTTGTTGTTCACGTAGTCCGGCGAAGAGTACAAGTGCAAGACCGAAGCCTATGGCTGACGCAATGGCATAATCGAGTGACATGAGCAGGCTGTAGTCTTTCTGAACCACCAGTATTGCCACACCGAGAACGGCGCAATTGGTCGTGATTAGGGGCAGGAATACGCCAAGTGCCTGGTAGAGTGGGGGTGAGACCTTCTTGAGAACTATCTCGACCATCTGTACGAGTGATGCTATTACGAGTATGAAAGCCAGCGTCTGAAGGTAGCCAAGTCCCAGTGGATTGAGTATGTAGAACTGTACAAGCCATGTGACAAGTGTTGCCAACAGCATGACAAAGGCTACGGCTGCGGACATGCCAAGGGATGTACTGACCTTTTGGCTGACACCTAAGAACGGGCAAATGCCGAGGAACTGTGACAGAACGATATTGTTTACGAATATCGCTGCAATGAAAATCAATAAGTATTCCATAGTTTAAGCCTTCTTGAAATGGTTGATTATTGCGATTATGTAACCCAGTGTAAGGAATGCTCCGGGAGGAAGTATGAAGATAAGCATACTGAACTCTGTCGGGATGATGCCAAAGCCGAAGATGGTTCCGTTGCCGAGAAGTTCACGGGCGATGCCAAGAAGGGTGAGGCCGATGGTGAAACCGAGTCCTATTCCTATTCCGTCAAGCGCAGAGTCGAATGGGTTGTTCTTGCCTGCGAATGACTCTGCACGGCCGAGGATGATACAGTTGACCACTATTAGTGGGATAAACAAGCCGAGGGACTTGTTTACTTCCGGCGCGTATGCGGCGAGAATAAACTGCACTATGGTTACAAGCGTCGCTATTACGACGATATACACGGGTATATGTACCATGTCTGGTGTTATGTTCTTGATGCAGGAGATGATGATATTCGATAGAATCAGCACCACCATGGTGGCAAGTCCCATCATCATTCCGTTCATCGCACTTGTGGTAGTGGCGAGTGTAGGACACATACCGAGCATCAATACAAAGGTAGGATTCTCCTTTATGATGCCGTTTAGAATTAATCCGAATTTTGACATATTATTAATTATGCTTTGATTAATTACTGTTTTAGTTCGTTATTGTTGGCTGTATCAGCGCATTTCTGTCGTTTCGTGGCTCCTGTCTGGGAGTCATGGTCGCAGGAAAGGGTGTTGTAAGCCTGCTGTACTGCACGTAGGAATGCGCGTGATGTGATTGTTGACGCTGTGATTGCGTCTATGTCACCGCCGTCTTTGCTTACGGTCATGTTGACATCGCTTGGGTTTATGCCCACAATGCTGCCTGGTTGTCCTTTCTGGAACCATTCACCGGCTTTTGCACCGAGTCCTGGTGTTTCTGCGTGTTCAAGGACAGTATATCCGAGAATGTCACCTTTTGCATCGAAACCGACGAGTATTTTCAGGTTGCCTCCAAAGCCATTGGGGTCTGTTGACTGCACTGCGGTGCCGTTCTGCATCTTGTAGACGACGAAAGACTGTACCTTTCCGTCTATGGTGCGGCTGACAGTGTCTGGTTCAGCGAGCCTTTCTCCGGCATTGCCACCGAGTACTGCCGCTATGCCTTCATTGAGCGTCTTTTCCGCTTGTGTGTCGATAGTAGGCTTTGTTAGGTTGTTGATGTATGCGAGGAGACCACCGCAGATTAGTGCTGAACCTGTAAGGACGAGCACCATGTTCTGAATATTTGATTTGATTTTATCCATAGTGTTATCTCCTTCTTATTTGTTTGCCGGCACTTCGCCGAAGCGTTTTGGCTTGATATACATGTTTATAAGCGGTGTAAAGGCATTCATAATGAGGATGGCAAATGACATTCCTTCTGGATAAGCGCCCCAGTTCCTGATGATGATGGTAAGTATACCGATGCTGATGCCATATACTATCTGCCCTTTATGGTTCATCGGTGATGTTACATAGTCTGTGGCCATGAAGATTGCGCCCAACATAAGGCCGCCGGCGAATATCACTTGTAATGGGTCGGCATAACTGTTGCTGTCTGAGAGCCACAGTATGGCGGATAGCACAAATACTGTTCCGATGATACTTATTGGTATATGCCATGTGATAATCTTCTTCCATAGCATATAGATGAGGCCGAGCAGTAGCGCGAGTGCGCATATTTCGCCTATTGTTCCGGCACCGGTCGTGACGTTTCCGAGGAACATGTCCCATGCTGAAGGCAAGTCTTTAAGTGCGTCGGCATTGCCTTTGATGGCCTGTTTCATAAGTGATAGCGGTGTGGCTCCCGTCTCGGCATCGGTGTAAGCTGTCCATTGTCCTTCGGTAGGCCATGATGTCATGGCTGTCGGGAAGCTGACAAGAAGGAAGCATCTGCCTACGAGGGCAGGGTTGAAAGGGTTCTGTCCCAGTCCGCCGAAAGTCATTTTACCTACTCCGATGGCAATGAGCGCACCGACTATAATCATCCATAGCGGGAAGTTTGAGGGCAGATTCATGCCCAGCAGAAGGCCTGTCACAAGGGCAGAGCCGTCAAGTAGCGATGGCTCTCTATTGAGGAAAGCCTTGCTTATAGCCCACTCGAAGAAGAGACAGGCTGCCACACTCACGAGGCATACTATGAGAGAGCCGAGTCCGAAGAAGTAGAATGATGCAAGAAGGGCAGGAAGCAGGGCTATCACTACGCCGTACATATTCTTCTCTACCGAGTCAGTGCCGTGGGCATGAGGTGAAAGAGATACTACTAATTTTGACATATCTTTATGTGATATTATTGTATTTGAATATTGTTTTAGCCGTTTCCCCTATTGTATAAATAAGGAATGTTGCTGTAATCGGGGTTATTTCTTCGCCGCCCTTCCGCGTATTATGCCCATTACTGTCTGCTTTCCCTGACGTATGTTGTCAAGCATAGGGCGGTGGGCTGGGCACGTGTACTGGCATGAGCCACACTCTATGCAGGATGTAATCATTTCCTTTTCCATAAGTTCCCACTTCTTAAGTGCGCTACCTGAGGCGAGAAGGAAAGGCTCAAGTCCCATAGGGCAGACGCTAACGCATTTTGCACATCGTATGCAGGGCTGCGGATTCTTGCGGTGGGCATCCTCGTTGGTGAGGACAGTGATGGCGTTTTGTCCCTTGCCTACAGGCACATTGAGACTGTTTACCGCCTTACCCATCATCGGACCCCCTGCAAGTATCTTGTTGTCTCCATCTGGAAGACCGCCACAAAGGTCAATGAGTTCACCGAATGTTGTGCCCATCCTTACGAGGAAGTTGCTTGGATTGGCTATCTTCTTGCCCGTAACCGTGGTGTAACGTTCAAATAAAGGCTTGCGTTTCATTACCGCTTCGTACACGGCAACTGCTGTACCTGCATTTTGAACTATAGCACCTACGTTAATGGGTATGGCAGGAGGAGCTGGCACCTGGCGGCGGATTACAGCGTCAATCAACTGTTTCTCACCTCCCTGCGGGTACTTCTTCTGAAGAGGTACGACCTCGATTTCGCTATTGCCGTCCAGTTTTCGTTTCAGCAGCTCTATGGCTTCGGGCTTGTTGTCCTCAATGCCGATGTAGCCCTTGTGGACCTTTACCGCCGCCATGAGAATCTTTATGCCTTCTATAAGTTCATCAGCCCTCTCCATCATCAGACGGAAATCTGACGTGATGTAAGGCTCGCACTCCACACCATTGATGATAACGCACTCCGGAGTAGTGCCGGGAGGAGGACAAAGTTTTACGTGTGTGGGGAAACACGCACCACCCATACCTACTACTCCTGCCGCTTTCACGCGGCTTACTATCTCTTCTGGTGTCAGTTCCGGGTGGCTTTCAAGTCTTTCCAATGTCTTGGAGCGATCGATACTTTCCTCCCATTCGTCACCTTCTACATTTATTATGATGGCAGGACGCATGTATCCGGAAGCGTCAGTTGCACTGTCTACTTTGAATACTGTGCCGGAAACGGAAGAGTATATTGGTGCGCTGACAAATCCGCCAGCCTCTGCTATCATCGTTCCGACCTTTACCTTGTCACCTTTTTTTACTATAGGTTTGGCAGGAGCACCTATATGTTGCCCCATGGGGAATATTGCCTGCTTGGGTAATGGTGCCGGCTTTGTGGCGGCATCGTTGCTCAGCTTGTTTTCTGCCGGGTGTATTCCGCCTATTCTGAATGTCCGTACTGTCATGTCTTAAGCCTCCTTGTTTATATTTATAGCGTTGTCTGCAGCGGATACCTGTATTGCAGCATTCTCGGATTTGGGTGCTGTTTCCGCTTTGGGTTTAGGCGTTGGCAGTTCCCATGTGGCGTGGATTGCATTCTTGGGACATTCTCGTACGCACAGACCGCAGGCTTTACACTTTGCTGAATCGATATAAGCTATATTGTTTTCTATAGTTATTGCATCGAATTTACAAACCTTCTGGCACTTTCCGCAGGCTATACAACTGACCTTGCAGACCTTGTTTGCCACTGGTCCTTTGTCTTTATTGACACATGCAACGTACACTCTTCGAGCCTTTTCTTTAATGACTTTGCCTTTCAATCGTATCTCAATGATATTCCGTGGGCATGCTTTTACGCAGGCTCCGCACGATGTACATTTCTCCTCATCAACCTCAGGCAGACCGGTTTCCTCATTGATATGTATTGCATCAAAGGCACATGCCTTAACACAGTCGCCACATCCAAGGCAACCATATCCACAGGCTGTTTCGCCAGACCCTGTGGCATGTACGGCTGAACATGTTCTCAACCCGTCATATTCACATGTCTTTGGCCGGTGTGCAAAGCATCCGTTGCACTTCACTACGGCAACAGTCGGCGCACTGTCGGCTACAGTCATTCCCAGTAGTCCAGCCACTTTGCCCATCAGTTCCGGACCACCTACAGGACAGTTCAATCCTTCCAAAGAACCTGCGTCAGCCCCTTTGACGAGTGCATCAGCCATTCCCGAACATCCAGGAAAGCCACAACCTCCGCAATTGGCCTGCGGAAGTATTCCGGCAACCTGCCCGATACGGGGGTCTTCTTGTACAGTGAACTTCTTGGAGCAGGCATAGAGGATAACAGCTGCTATCAGGGCTATGGCTCCAAGTGTTAACACTGCTGATAAAATAAAGCTCATAATTTTTGTTAGTTTGTAGTTATTGCGTAATTAGTATTCGTCGGTATCTTTCGTCTTTTCTAACTCTATGGCCTTTAATCTGGTGTCTTGGCATCTTCGAATGCCTTTCACCGCCATTTAGTTAGTGTTCACTTCCTCGCACTTATAGTGAAAGTCAGTTTCTTTGTCAATGTGTCGTTCATGAAATAGATAGCCAGATAATAAGGTACCAGAACAACAATGCCGATTAATGCGGCCAATGCTTCTGACATACCTGCATATATACATCCCGCTATTGTGCCCAATAGTAAGGCTGACGGTATTGCAAAAGCCAGTATCACGGCTTTTGTTCCATTGGCTGTGTCTGTGCTTACGGTTACCTTCTGCCCCACGGAGAAACGTGAAGTGTCATTGCATCTCACATCGATGATTTTCTCCTTGCTTTCCGTTGAAGAACAATAAGACGCCACTTTGCAAGCATTGCATGCGCTGCTTTGGGTTATACGGACCTTCACCATCTCGCCTGAGATGCTGTCGATGATACCCGAATGAGATATGTGACTGCCCATAGTATGTACCGTTTAAGGCTGTATAAATGTTCTTGTGTTGTCTAACCGAACGGCTAAATTGCAATCTCCACATTGCAATGTGCAAAAGTACGACTAATATTTGGAAAAACAAAACATTTTGAAAAAAATGTGGTGGTTTTCTTAAAATATCCCCTAATTTTGGCGTTTTGTTTGGCCCTTTGACGGAAAAATCGTAAATTTGCACGTCATTTTCATGTAAATAAGGTAGATACCATAAAATTATTCCGGTGGAAGAGACCTGTTCCGGAAAGAGGGGGATTCCTAAGACGCGGTTAAGTAACCGTGCAATTAAATACAACACGTCATTAGAATTATGAAACAAACAAAGATAGTAGCCTCTGTAAGTGATCTCAGATGCGGGGTCGAATTTATTAAAGACCTTTATGAAGCCGGAGTAAATGTAATACGTATGAATACCGCACACGCCACATCCGATGGCCTGCGCCAGATTATCCGCAATGTAAGGGAGGTGTCTCCTCATTTGGGCATTCTCATCGACACCAAGGGACCGGAGGTCAGAACGACCGGAGCTGCCGCGCCAATCAAGTACTGCACAGGTGAGAAAGTGACCATAGTCGGCAATCCTGACCAGGACACGGTGCATGATGTGGTCTGTATGTCATATGAAGATTTCGTCATTGACGTCAAGATAGGTGACGATGTACTCTTTGATGACGGCGAACTTGATATGCGTATAATTGAGAACGATGGTGAGAAAATTACCGCTGAGGTAATGAATGATGGCATACTCGGCTCTCATAAGAGTGTAAACGTACCGGGCGAACATATAGACCTGCCGGCGCTGACGGAAAAGGACAAACGTAACATTCTGTTGGCCATTGAGGAAGATATAGACTTCATTGCGCATTCTTTCGTCCGTTCCAAGGAAGACCTTATGGCCGTTCAGCAGATTCTGGACGAGCATGGCTCGGACATAAAGATAATCTCCAAGATAGAAAACCAGGAGGGAGTTGACAATATTGACGAGATACTCGACCATAGTTACGGTATCATGGTCGCTCGCGGTGACCTCGGAATAGAGATTCCTGCAGAGCGTATTCCGGGCATACAACGTATGATAATCAAGAAATGCGTGTTCCGAAAACAGCCTGTCATAGTAGCAACGCAGATGCTGCACACCATGATAAAGAACCCTCGTCCTACCCGTGCGGAAGTAAGTGACATTGCTACGGCAGTGTTTAACAATACCGATGCTCTTATGCTTTCCGGCGAGACGGCCAGCGGTGCCTATCCGGTTGAAGCTGTACGCTTCATGGCCCGCATAGCGGAGCAGGCTGAGGCGGACCGTACCCTCTACTCACACAAGATGGATGTAGACGGTGCAGACACCAACCTTCGTGACTTTCTCTGCAAGGTTGCCATTGAAACGACGTCAAAGCTCGGAGTCAAGTGCATCCTTACCGATTCAGGTACCGGCCATGATGCCCGTACCCTTGCAGCCTACCGTGGCCCTCATCCCGTAGTGGCAATATGCAAGTGCGACAAGCTTCAGCGTTGGCTGGCACTGTCATACGGTGTCATTGCCACATGCCCGAAACATGATGAACTGGAAAAGATGTTCTATCATACCGTGCGTAAACTCTATTCTCAGGGTATGGTGAAACGGGATGACAAGGTGACCTATCTCTCCGGGCACATGAACATTGGCGTATCAGACAAAAGCGCCGGTGTCTCAATGTTGGAAGTGAATTCCGTCAGCGAGGTCTTTGATACCTATGAGCAGGCGTAGAAATGTGTCATGCTTGTGTAGGTCTTGCCGTGTAGCATCGGCAATGCTTCCTGTACAGTCAGGCAGCAGTACTTGCTATGGCAAGACTCTTGAACAATGAAACAACCATAATGTATGTATAATCCGAAACTGAAAGAATATAAACAGTATAACTGTGACAAGGAGATGCCCCTTTTAGAGTATCTCCTTACCGCGATTTCCGGTAGCAAGAACAAGATAAAGGACACGCTGCAGGGACGGGGCATAAAGGTCAACGGTAAAGTCGTGACACAGTATGACTATGCTCTCAAGCCGGGCGACAAGGTTAGTGCCAGCAATTCCAAACGCAATGACACTTTCAAAAGCCGTTATGTCAGCGTAGTCTATGAGGACAAGTACCTGATTGTGGTGGAAAAGAAACCCGGCATATTGTCAATGGCAGCCGGCCATTCCTCCCTCAACGTCAAGAGCGTGCTTGATGACTACTTCAAACGCACCCGCCAGAAGTGCCATGCCCACGTGGTTCATCGTCTCGACCGTGATACAAGCGGCTTGATGATATATGCCAAGGATATGGAGACCGAGCAGATTCTGGAGCATGAATGGCACAATATCGTCTATGATCGACGCTATGTGGCACTTGTCAGCGGTGAGATGGAGGAACAGACGGGTACGGTAGCCAATTGGTTGAAAGACAACAGCGCCTATGTGACATACTCTTCTCCTGTTGACAACGGAGGCAAATATGCCGTGACACATTTCAGCGTGCTTGACTGTTCCACGAAACACTCATTGGTTGAGTACAAGCTGGAGACTGGACGCAAGAACCAGATACGCGTACATACGGCAGATATGGGCCATCCTGTCTGTGGAGACATAAAATACGGCAATGGCGACACGCCCCTACACCGACTCTGTCTCCATGCGTATATGTTGTGCTTCTATCATCCGGTGACACGGAAACCGATGGAATTCTCCACTCCAATACCCTCGAAATTCAAGGAAGTAATAAACAAGGATAAAACGGCGAAGTGACCTGTATTTGGCCAGTGCAAGACAGATGCGTTGCAATAGTGCCCAGATTACATTGCAAAAGGGACCCGATTACATTGTAAAAGGGGCACGATTACACAGTGATTAGGGCACGATTACGGCAAGCATCCATAAAGGTCGCTGGCAATAGGGGAAAAATAAGGCCGGAAAGACAAACTGACAACAAAGATGATACAATATATAATAGGTATAATAGCCGTAATAATAGCCATAATACTCATAAAGAGATTTGTGGGATGTCTCGTCCGTTCAGTCGTGACGTTGGCACTATTGGCGGTTCTTGCCTATCTTTACTTCACTTACTTTACGTGACACGGCATCCGTAACGTGAGGCTGATATGCAGATTATCCATAACAACAGGATACTAATCCAATAAAGATTATAAACCCAAATTAGAAAACGACATGAAGAAACTGACAATGGTTATCGGGTTGCTGGCATTTTTTGCAGTAGCCAACGCACAGGTTGTAGGCAAGTATTCCAAGCCACAGGAGTCGTACACTGTAACGTCTGACGGGCAAATCGTGAAACAAGAGAAGCGCGGACTCTTCAGCCGTGACAAGTCCCAGAAGGTCATTGACAAGAAGTATCTTGAAGGTGCATGTCCTGAAGTCAACGGCAGGGTACAGTGGGAACGTAGCATACCTGTGCCACGCGAGTCTGCAAAGCAGATTTATGATACCATGCTGCCATTCCTTCAGGCATTCTGCAAGAGCAACGGCATGACTGACCGTAGCAATGTTGCCGTTGTCAATGAGAAAGACTATGAAATAGGTGCCAGCGTGCAGGAATGGATTGTGTTTGAAAACAAGCCCCTGTCACTTGACCGTACCAAGTTCAACTACCAGCTTATAGTGAAATGTTTTGACGGCAGATGCCTCGTAACCATGCGCAACATGAGTTATATATATGAAGAAGAGCGTGGCGGTGGCCAGTTCCCGGCAGAGGATATGATAAGCGATGCTGAGGCTCTGAACAAGGCGAAGAACGGATTCCAGAAAGGTGGTGCCTATAAGTTCCGGACCAAGACTATAGACCGCAAGGACCAAGTGTTCAAGATGATAGAGGAACACCTGAAGAAGTGAAATGATTATACTCTTAAAAGTCCGACAAGAACGGTCGGCAACGACATACTATGACAGACGAAAAGGAACTACAGAACTCCGTTAACGGGGAATCTGGCAGCGCAGCGCAGGAGCGGATTTCCGTGCGTACTTCGCGCCATACCAGGCCAAAGCCTATACGCAATACGGTATTCTACATACGGCAGGTGCTGAACATACTCTTCATGCTTACCGCCATAGCGGGTGCATTGATGTACTGTGGAGTAATGGGGAAAGGCGTGGAGATGCGTCAGGGTATCATCGTCATCATCATAGCTGTGTCTATAAAGATGGCCGAGTGTATGTTGAGATTTAAGAAATGAATGGAAGTCGGTTCTGTAGACCGGCAAAAAAGAATAAGAATTGAACCGTTTTCTTGCCACAGCCCTTATGGGTTTGTTCTGTGTCTGTAATGTCATGGCGCAGATTGACGACAACAGTATGGATGGGTTTACCGTAACGGATAACACATTCAACCCTAACCGTGCACTGGACTCATTGAAAACAAGTCACAAGACGGTGCCAAAAGGTATGCACATGTGGACTATTGACGGAAACTTCGGCGACATGACGCCGCAGGTTCCGGACACGGCGCAACACCTTGTGATGAACACTATCTTTACGGAAGGACTGTATGGCGAGTATAACACTACAGGTAATCTCGGCTCGCCGCGTCTTTCGCGGATAGCGACGGATAGGGATTTCTCTCCGCGCATGGCATTTCTTGAACCTTATGGCTATTTTATCACAAAGCCTTCAGAACTGAGGTTCACCAATACTCTGTCGCCCATAACGGACCTTTATTACAACAGCTGCGGCAACAAGACCAATGGTGAGGACCATATCAAGGCTCTTTTTGCCACCAATATCAATAAGGAGGCGGGATTCGGCTTTAAGTTTGACTATCTCTATGGGCGTGGTTACTACCAGAACCAGAGTGGGGCATACTTCGACTATACTATGTGGGGCTCATACATTGGGCAGCGTTATCAGGCGCATCTCATCATGTCTTTTGACCACATGAAGACAACGGAGAACGGAGGTATAGCCGATGACGAGTATGTAACGCACCCGGAAGCGCAGTCGGATACTTATGCTTCAGATGAAATACCGGTCATCTTGTCAAACAACTGGAACAGGAATGATGCCTTCCATCTCACATTGTCTCACAGGTATAACATCGGTTTCCATAAGGAAGTGCCCATGACCGAGGAAGAGAAGGATGCAAAACGTTTCGCTCTCAAGTCCCAAAAGGAGAATGATTCGCTGAAACCTACGGACGGCAAGGACGACAAGGCAACGGCAGCACCGTCAAAGCGTTTGTCAGGACGGCCCGATGATGCTGTGATAGTGGGTGATCTGCCGAATGATTCTGTGAAAGACGATACGCGGAAACTGGCTGAAGAGAGGGCAAAGGAACTTGCTGACAGCCTGTTGGAGGCAAAAAGACTTGAGGCTGCAGACACTTCATGGGTGAAAGATATATATGTGCCGGTAACGAGTTTCATCCATAATATGAACTATGACACCAATACAAGGACATACATAGCTTATGCTTCGCCGACGGGTTACTACCGGAACCGTTATCAGGCGATAGTTGACAAGGCGTTTGGCGATTCAATCTACGACGACATAAAGTATCACTCCATACGCAACAGATTTGCTGTTGCGCTCATGGAGGGGCTTAACAAATACGTGCCGATGGGACTGAAACTCTTCATCGGGCATGAGTTGAGACACTTTGAATTACCCGAATTGGGTACCAATGCGTATGGAACGTACAATGAGAGTAACGTCAGTGTGGGTGGACAACTGCTGAAGACGCTCGGTAATACGTTGCATTACAAGGCTATGTTGGAGACAACACTCGTTGGTGAAGATGTAGGCGACGTGAAAATTGACGGGGAGGGCGACGTGAAGTTCGCATTGTCCAAGGATACTGTAAACGTTACGTTAAAGGCTTTCTACCATCTTACGAATCCTACTTTCTTGCAGAGGCATTACCATTCCAAGCATTTCTGGTGGGATCACGATGGCTTTAACAAGCAGATGCACACGCATCTCGAGGGTATATTTGCCCTTCAGCGTACTGATACAAAGGTAAGGGTGGCATACGACAACCTTCAGAACTATGTTTATCTGGCGGAGAGTTATAGTCGTCCGACGTCTTCCACAATATCAGACTTTACCGCTGAAGTGAGACAGTCGTCCAAAAACATTAGTCTTGTCACCGCCATGATAGAACAGAACTTCAAACTTGGCCCCCTTAGATGGGAAAACAGGCTGACCTTTCAGAAAAGTTCTGACGAAGACATCTTACCCGTTCCTACATTCAACGTGTGGACAAATCTTTACCTTGACTTCAAGATAGCAAAGGTGTTGAAGGTGCATTTCGGCGCAGATATGTACTGGTTCTCCAGCTATTATGCACCGGAATATTGTGCGCAACTGGGGCAGTATGCAGTTCAGGAGAATGAGACGGTGAAGGCCAAGGTCGGTAATTATCCCATTGTCAGTGCTTATCTGAATTTCAAACTCAAGCAATGCCGCTTCTTTATAATGATGTCTCATGTCAATGCCGGGTCAGGAAACAAGAATTCTTTCCTCACGCCTCACCATCCGTTAAATGAAAGTGTGTTGAGGACGGGATTGGTTTGGACGTTCAATAATTAACCTGTTAAAGACCATAGAAACAAATGAAAGACAGTATCCTTATTCTTTCTGGGGGCATGGACTCTGTAACCATGCTTTATGAGTATAGTAAAAGCATAGCCATTGCCGTTACTTTTAATTATGGTAGCAAACACAATGACAAGGAAATAGCTTTCGCTAATCTGCATTGTGAGCGTCTTGGCATTAGGCATTTGGTCATACCTTTGGACTTTATGCAGCAATATTTCAAGTCATCGCTGCTTATAGGCGGGGAGGATATACCCGAAGGGCATTATCAGGACGAGAATATGAAATCGACAGTGGTGCCTTTCCGTAATGGAATCATGCTCTCGATAGCCGCAGGACTGGCAGAAAGTAATGGCTTGAAGCACGTTATGCTGGCCAATCATGCAGGTGATCATGCCATCTATCCGGACTGTCGTCCGGAGTTCGTGGATGCAATGAGTCAGGCTATTGCTAACGGAACATACGATGGAGTAGACATATTTGCGCCATATACCGATATCTCTAAGGCCGACATAGCACGGAGGGGAAATGCTTTAGGCATAGACTACCGGGAGACATGGTCATGCTACAAGGGTAATGAGAAGCACTGTGGAAAGTGCGGAACATGTACAGAGAGGAAGGAAGCCTTGAGGGATGCTGGTATTATTGATACCACGGAATATGAGGAATAGGGCATCGTGCCGCACAGTGTACGCAGTGGAACACTAGGAATAATAGGCTGCTTATAGTCGGGCAGATTGCATTCTGCCGGTGTTGCAGTACATGTGTGGTGATTGATACAAATGATTGGAAGCATGATTTTTATAAAGGAATTCATGCTTTTTGTCATTATTAGGCTGTTTGTGGATTGTTCTATATAGGTTGTTGTGTATCATCTTTTGCTCAATAAACTTAAAAAAGTCCTTGGGGTTTTCTTTATTCTTGTAAATAATGCGTAACTTTGCATCCGGAATTTTAGTAGTATTTAATAGTCAGTGCAGGTTACAACCTTGATAAAAGAAATTATATAGTGATAAAGATTGATAGATATTTAATCCTTATTGTGTTCTGCCTGTTGGCAATTGTGGCGAAAGGGCAGATAAGGGGTGTGGTTATTGATGCGGAATCAGGTGACAGTATTCCATTTGTCAGTGTGTCATATAAGGGCAGGCATGTGCAGACTGTGGGTAATGCGTATGGCGTTTACAGGATAAGTCGGCACGACGGATGGACAATAACGTTCTCTGCGGTCGGCTATAAGTCCAAATCTCTGAAGGTATCAGTGGCGACTCCGGAGGTTCTTGATATAAGGTTGAAGCCTGAATCAAAGTATCTTGATGAGGTAATGGTAAAGTCTAAAAAGTCGAAGTATTCCAGAAAAGACAATCCGGCCGTTGAATTGATGAAGCGGGTCATTGCCGCCAAGCATCAGACAAAGTTGGAAAACAAGGACTATTATCAGTATCGTAACTATGAAAAGATTACAATTTCCCTCAACGATATAAGCAAGGCATCGCTTGATTCGGGTATCTTTGCACGTAAGCCGTGGTTGAAGAACCAGGTGGAGAAGAACCCTGTAACGGGTAAGAATGTGCTGCCGGTCATTGTAACGGAGAAGATTTTCAGGAAATTCTATCGCAAAGACCCGGCGAAAGAACGCATTTATGTGGATGCAGAACATTCTTATGGAGTGAACGAACTTATTGAAACAGGGGACATATTCACCAAAATGGCACAGGAAGTGTTCAGTGAGGTGGATATATATGACGACCAAGTGCGCCTTCTTCAGTTTCCTTTCACTTCGCCAATAGGTAAACATGCAATAGGTTTCTATCGCTACTATATCGTTGATACGTTGAAGGTAGATGCTGATTCGTGTATCCATGTGTCATTCCTGCCTAATAATCAGCAGGATTTCGGCTTCCGTGGAGACGTTTATATATTGAAAGACTCCACTTTGCATGTAAAGAAAGTGCATCTAAGTATACCTGCTCGTTATGAAGTTAACTTCGTGAAGAACATGTCTGTTGACCAGGAATATCTGCGATTGCCTTCCGGTGACTGGGTGTTGTCGGTCAATGATATGCTGGTGGAGATGACGATTGCGGGTAAATCCGGTAATTTTCTTATATCGAGAACGTCACGACGCAATGATTATGCCTTTGACCCCATAGAGCCAAAGATGTTCCGTGGCAAGGCGAAAGAGAAGCGGGACCCTTACTCCGAAATGCGTAATAAAGACTATTGGGCTGATAACCGTGAGGTAGGACTGACCTCCGGTGAAGAGGGAATGGAGGATTTTCTTAAGGGAATAAGGAACATAAAGGGGTTCGGATGGTTGCTTACAGGTATGAAAGCAGTCATGGAGAACTATGTAGAGACATCAAAGGCCGGTGTACCAAGCAAGGTTGATATCGGTCCGGTGAACTCAACGGTGTCATCAAATGATATAGATGGCTTCCGAATGAGAATCGCAGCACAGACGACTGCGAACCTGAATCCACACCTGTTTTTGAGAGGTTATGTCTCTCATGGGTTCAAGACAGATAACAATTACTATAGTGGAGTACTGACATATTCTTTCAATAAGAAGGCTTATTCTCCAGATGAATACCCCAAACGTAATATCATCTTGGCTTCATCGTATGATATCTGCTCTCCTTCTGATAAGTTCATGAATGTGGATAAGGACAATGTCTTCGCCTCATTGCGGTGGAGTAAGGTCCAGAAAATGGCATATTACCATCGTCAGACCATAGACTTTGAACGTGAAGAGGACTGGGGCTTCGGCATATTTGGAGGCTTGAAGTTTGAAAGTAATAAAGCTGTTGGTGACTGGAAGTTTGAGAAGACAAGCGAAGTGCTGCCTGATAATGAAGGAGGAAGATTCAGAATTTCGGAAGCTTATCTGCAACTTGTGTTCTCACCAGGACAGTCTTATGTCAATTCCAAGCAGCGTCGTTACCCTACAAACCATGATTCTCCTGTGTTCAAGTTGAAACACACCATTGGCATAAAGGGCTTTATGGGGGGCGAATATGACTATCAAGTTACGGAAGCATCTATCTATAAGCGTCTATGGCTGAACAGTTGGGGCAAGATAGACTTTAACCTCAAAGGCGGATTACAATGGAGTCAGGTGCCGTTCCCGCTCTTGATAGCCCCTGCAGCCAACCTGTCTTATATATGGCAGCCTGAGACTTTCGAACTTATTAACAATATGGAGTTCCTCAATGATAAGTATGTCTCACTGACAATGGAATGGAATGCTAACGGGAAACTGTTCAACCGAATCCCTCTTCTCAAGGAACTACAGTGGCGCGAACTTATTGGTTTCAACATACTTTATGGAGGATTGTCAGAGAAAAACAATCCTATGTCAGTGCAAAACATAGGTAACAATCGCCTGATGACCTTTCCTAATGGATGTCATCCAATGGATACGGCGAACCCATATATGGAAATCCGTTTGGGAATACAGAATATCTTAAAACTGCTTTCTGTGGAGTATGTGCGTCGTTTGACCTATCTTGATTTGCCAACAGCAACAAAACACAGTGTGAGATTTGGCTTCCGGCTGACATTCTAAGAAATAAAAAAGGTGAGAAAGTATTTGCTTTCTCACCTTTCTGCTTTTTGTCAGCTATGTCATTCCAGTGTATGCTTACTGATGAATTGCAATATTATCTCCTTGTAACTGTCCGAAATAGGTATATATGTATCGCCGAACACAAAGCGCAAATGGTCAATGACCTCTACTTTTTTCATGTTTACTATGTATGAACGATGGACACGCAGAAACTCAGGTTGCGGAAGATAATCCTCAAGAGTTTTCATATTCATGAGACAGCTGACACTTTTATGTGCAGAGTCGAGATGTATTTTCACATAATCTTTCAGCCCTTCAATGTATAAAATGTCATCAAGCATGATGCGAACCAGTTTATATTCGCTTTTAACATAGAAATATCGGCTCTCGTTCTTGTCCTTGGCTTGTGCGTTTCTCGTTTCAGATAACTGCAAAGCCTTGTTCGCTGAGTGTAAGAAAGCATCGTAAGAGATTGGCTTTAACAAGTAATCCACGGCGTTGACCTTATAACTTTCCACAGCATAGCGGTCAAAAGCCGTGGTGAAAACTATCATTGTCTGCGGTGACAGGATTGTAGCAAACTCCAGTCCTGATAGTTCTGACATTTGAATGTCAAGGAAAAGCAGGTCGACAGGAGTTGTTCTTATGACCTTCATTGCCTCTATGGAACTGTTGTAAGTGCCTACAAGTTCGAGAAATGTCGTCTTGTGTGCATACGAAGCAAGCAGTTCTGCTGCGAGAGGTTCATCGTCAATAATTGCGCAAGTCATAATTTGTTGATAATAATAGTAGAGTGATACAATTGGTTTTCATCAACACCTTTCGTCCATTTATACCGTCCTTGGTACAGTGTTTCGAGGCGTTGTTGTACGAGATGTAATCCTATTCCGTGTCCTGAGCGGTCCGAAGACATCTTCGGGTTGTTGGAATTGCGTATGTCGCAAGTTATGTAGTC
>CAZPNC010000023.1:0-31066 GCA_964587945.1 uncultured Prevotella sp.
ATTGTCTGTCAAGGCAGGAATCCACACAACCCACGTTGAGAAAAAAAACGGAAATAATCTTTTGCCGTATGGAAATAAATTGCTACCTTTGCATTTTGATTGCAATAATTCTGAATTATGGAACAGAAAGATACCAAGGCATTACAGGCGGAGATACGCCGTATGTGCAAGGATAAGAACGCCGTGGTACTGGCACACTACTATACCGTAGGCGAAGTGCAGGAGGTGGCCGACTTCGTTGGCGACTCACTTGCGCTGGCCAGAAAGGCGGCACAGACGGATGCCGACATCATTGTCATGTGTGGTGTTCACTTCATGGCAGAGACATGCAAATTGCTTTCTCCGGAGAAACTGGTGCTCGCGCCAGACCTTGAAGCAGGTTGCTCGCTGGCAGACTCGTGCAATGCCGACGACCTGCGCAAATGGAAGGCAGCCCATCCTGACTACATGGTGGTGCAGTATGTCAACACCACCGCTGCCACAAAGGCACTGACAGACGTTGTTGTGACTTCCGGCAACGCCAAGAAGGTAGTTGACCAGTTGCCGAAAGACGCGAAGATACTTTTCGGGCCGGACTATAACCTCGGCTCATACATCAACTCCGTCACCGGCCGCACTATGGAACTGTGGAACGGCGGCTGCCATGTGCACGAGCGTTTCTCGTGTGAGGCGATAGCGAAACTGAAACAGGAGAACCCTGATGCCATAGTCATGGCGCACCTGGAGTGCAAGGCTCCCGTGCTGGCAATGGCGCAGGTCAAGGGCTCTACGGCCGACATGCTGAAGTATGCGCAGGGAAACGGGCCGCAGACGTATATCGTTGCCACCGAGGCCGGCATACTACATGAGTTGCAGCGCACGTGTCCTGAATGCACATTCATACCGGTACCGCCAGAAGTCAGCGAGGGCGGTGCAGGCTGTCAGTGCAACGAGTGCCAGTACATGAAACTCAACACTCTGGAGAAACTGCGCGACTGCCTGAAGAACGAGGCTCCCGTGGTGGATGTCGCGCCTGAGATAGCAAAGGATGCGGTAAAGCCTATAACAAGAATGCTTGAGATGAGTTAAGGATAACATCAAAGACACGAAACAATGACAATGGAACAGACACTTTTAATATACAACACCCTTTCACGAAAAAAAGAGGCTTTCAAACCAATACATCCCGGCCATGTCGGCATGTACGTCTGCGGGCCTACCGTTTACGGCGATGCGCACCTCGGACACGCACGTCCAGCCATCACCTTCGACATACTTTTCCGTTACCTCCAGCACCTCGGCTACAAGGTGCGCTATGTGCGCAACATCACCGACGTGGGGCATCTGGAACACGATGCCGACGAGGGCGAGGACAAGATAGCCAAAAAGGCACGGCTGGAGCAGTTGGAGCCGATGGAGATAGCACAGTACTACACACGCCGCTTCAACGCTGCCATGGACAGGCTCAACGTGCTGCCGCCGTCAATAGAGCCCCATGCCACCGGACACATCATCGAGCAGCAGCAGTTGGTGCAGGAAATCCTTGACCACGGCTATGCTTACGTAAGCAACGGCAGCGTGTATTTCGACATAGAGAAGTACAACAAGGACTACAAATACGGCATACTCTCAGGCCGGACCTTGGAGAACATCAAGGATGCTTCGCGCGAAACACTTGCCGGAGTGGGCGAGAAACGGAACCAGGCGGACTTTGCCCTATGGAAAAAGGCACAGCCCGAACACATCATGCGGTGGCCTTCACCGTGGTCTGACGGTTTCCCCGGATGGCACTGCGAATGCACTGCCATGGGAAGGAAATACCTCGGCGAGGAATTTGACATACACGGAGGCGGCATGGACCTTGTCTTCCCACACCATGAGTGCGAGATTGCGCAGGCACAGGCCTCAATGGGTCACCCTGCCGTGAGGTACTGGATGCACAACAACATGATAACCATCAACGGACAGAAGATGGGTAAGTCATACAACAACTTCATCACGCTTGACCAGTTCTTCACAGGCAAGCACGAACTGCTGACAAAGCCCTTCGCCCCGATGACTATACGCTTCTTCATACTGTCGGCCCACTACCGCGGAACGGTTGACTTCTCGTCAGAAGCACTTGAGGCTGCAGAGAAAGGCTTTGCCAGACTGATGCAGGGACTGAAGGACCTGAAGCGCATACAGCCGGCGAAAGGCTCGTCACCGGAGGTGGCTAAGTTCGTGGACGAGCTGGAGCAGAAACTCTATGATGCCATGAACGATGACCTGCAGACACCTGTTGTCATATCATTGCTGTTTGAGGCATGCCACAACGTCAACCTGCTGGTTGACAGAAAGGCGAAAATATCGCAGGAACACCTTGACCATCTGTCAAAGGTCATGCACACCTTCACGGAGGACATACTCGGACTTACCGCAGCGGCACAGGGCAGCGGCGACATGTCAAGGGAGCAGTCATTCGGCAAAGTCGTTGACATGGTGCTGGCGATGCGTGCCAAGGCAAGGACCGACAAGGACTGGGCAACATGCGACCAGATTCGCGATGCGCTGAACGAGGCGGGATTTATCATCAAGGACACACCTGACGGAGCCGTATGGGAACTGTAGATTATGAAATAATGGCACCAGTAGGCTCTCGCGAGAGTCTGGCGGCTGCTATCAATGCCGGGGCGGATTCCATCTACTTCGGCATTGAAAGGCTGAATATGCGTGCCCATTCTGCGGCACCGTTCACCATTGCCGACCTCAAGGAGATAGCCTCCATGTGTGACAGTCACGGCATAAAGACATACCTGACGGTAAACACCATCATCTATGGTGAGGACATCGGGCAGATGCACGAGATAATAGACGCTGCCAAGGCGGCTGGAATCACGGCGGTAATAGCGTCGGACGTGGCGGTGATGATGTATTGCAGCCAGGTAGGGCAGGAAGTGCATCTGTCAACACAACTAAACATTTCCAATATCGAGGCACTGCGTTTCTACGCCCGTTTTGCCGATGTGGTGGTGCTTGCGCGTGAACTACGCATGGAGCAGGTGAAGGAAATACACAGGCAGGCTGTCCGCGACAACATCTGCGGCCCCAGTGGCAGGCCCATCCGCATAGAGATGTTCTGCCACGGTGCGCTCTGCATGGCGATATCGGGCAAATGCTATCTCTCACTGCACAATGCCAACCGCTCTGCCAACCGTGGCGAATGCGTGCAGATATGCCGTAGGGGGTATGAAGTGAAAGACGTCGAGACAGGTAACGAACTGCTTGTTGACAACAAATACATTATGTCTCCCAAGGACTTGAAGACCATACGCTTCATAGACAAGATGATGGATGCCGGAGTACGGGTATTCAAGATTGAGGGACGGGCACGTGGTGCGGAATATGTGGACACGGTGGTACGATGCTACCGTGAGGCCATCAACGCCGTGCTTGCCGACAACGAAGAGGTGGCGGCAGAGCCTGCACACTTCACAGAAACGGCCAAGGACGCATGGGACGAAAGACTCGCCCGTGTATTCAACCGCGGCTTTTGGGATGGCTATTATCAAGGGCAGACACTTGGAGAGTGGAACGATTCCTACGGTTCAAAGGCTACAGAGAAGAAGGTTTATGCCGCAAAGGCCATAAAATATTTCTCCAAGATAGGCGTGGCGGAGTTTCAGGTGGAGGCACACGAGATAAAGGTGGGCGACAAACTGCTCATAACCGGTCCTACAACAGGCGCAATGTTCATAGACAGTGTGGAGGAGATACGCTTTGAACTCAAGCCCGTGAACGTGGCAGACAAAGGCCAGCGCATAAGCATAGCAGTGCCGGGAAAGGTGAGACCGAACGACAAACTGTTCGTATTGGTTGTATAGATGACAAAGACAACCAGCAAAACGACAAAAGACCAAACAACGAAAATGACAATAAACGAAACACAGGAGGAAGTCATATCTGAATTTGAGGGCTTCGATGACTGGATGGACAAGTATCAACTGCTTATAGACCTCGGCAGCGAGCAGACTCCATTGGACGAGAAGTACAAAACGGAACAGAACCTGATAGACGGCTGCCAGAGCCGTGTGTGGGTACAATGCGACAAAGAGGACGATGGTACACTGACATTCACAGCTGAGAGTGACGCTCTGATAGTGAAAGGTATCGTGGCCCTGCTCATACGTGTGCTGTCAGGACATACCCCTCAGGAAATCATTGATGCTGACTTATACTTCATAGAGACCATAGGGTTGAAAGAGCATCTCTCACCTACACGGTCAAACGGCCTGCTGGCAATGGTGAAGAGAATAAAGGCATACGCCATAGCATACAGTATCGACGCATAAGCGCACTACCGGCAAAATGTATATAGGTGGGTTCTATAAACCGGCTTTGCCG
Source organism: uncultured Prevotella sp. (assembly GCA_964587945.1). GTDB lineage: Bacteria > Bacteroidota > Bacteroidia > Bacteroidales > Bacteroidaceae > Prevotella. The sequence goes on from CAZPNC010000023.1 coordinate 4,363, forward strand.
GATAAAAGCAAAAGGATAACAAAACGCCAACTGACCATATTCGCTTTTCCATACAGTGGACATTCTGATAACCCACCTGTAAATTCATGTCACTTCCCCCTCTAAATCTTATACACAATGAAAGATTCTATCTTTGCTTCACTTGACATCAATGACAAGTATCTGCTTGCCATATATACGCTGTTCTGCCTGGACGGCTCTGAGACAAGAAAGGTGAAGACCGTGATGAGCGAACTGACAGGAAAGCCGTTTGTAGATTTCAAGAACGCTGTCGGAATACTTAGAGGCAAAGGCCTGCTGAATACTAACGGATATAACTGGCGCACTGACACCTACGACTATGCCATAAGCGATGAGTACATCATACCGTCAATGATATATTTCAGCCAGAAAGAGAAAGAGTTGACAATAGATGTGCTTAATGCGGCAAAATCATTGGAACCGTCCAGCGTGCAGAAGCTGCTGTGGAAATACATAGGCAGCGGTTTCAATGATGTCTCACTTGAGGGGATTGACGATTATCATATCTCAATACAGCTGGAGAGTTTCATTCCCGCGTTGTATGACTCACGTTTCGCTCCGCTCCTGATACTGTTCAGTGAAGAAAACTTCTTTGAACTGTTAGAATCCGGCTTCATTGACATATTCAAGAAAGAGAAACTTGTTGACGTAGCGTATCTGCGTTTGCTTATCAACAGTTACAAGGCATCTGACAATGTAAGCAGGAAGACTGCATACCTGTGTCTTTGTGACCTGTACGACTTTATGGCTTACGGCGGAATGCCGCAGAACCTGTTGGCGGGAAACAAGAACCATAATATCATTGCGGGTATATCCGAGGCTTACAAGGGTAAGGCATTGTCAGCGTTTGAGTATTTCAAGAAAGCGTTGGCACTACATAACAAGAACAAGTCAGGCTATAATTATACCAAGAGGATAAATTACTTCCTATTCGAGATTGTCAACTGCTTTTATGTGACAACTGCTTATGTCTGTGGCACGGAAGAAGGGCGTAAGGCAGCCTTGTGTGTGTACAAGGCGTCCAATTCAGACATTACATTATCGGCCAAAGTGCTTTACGAGATATTATACGGAGGGGTTACTGACAACCAGATAAAGTTCAGCCTCACCAACCTTCTTGCATGCAACATCAGGATATCACGCACACTTGCTACACTGATGTGCCACTATGTCGGAAAGGAACTTGCCAACGAGCAGCCGCCGCAGTGGCTGATTCTGTGTCATGAAATGCGAAAGTACCGCCACATGGATAGCGGGATGGAGGCCAAGGCTGATGCAGCATACGGGAAAGAGGGGCTACTGGCGTCAATATACCACAAGCAGGAATGGGAGAATGTGCTGGAGGAGTTGATGGGAAACACCGCACAAGGTAGGCCAAAGGAAACCAGTAACTCACGTATCGCCTACTTTATCAACCGCATGGAGGACCGGTATGCCACCGCAAAGATGCAGACAATACTGAAAAACGGCATGTGGAGTGCAGGCAAGTCTGTGGGAATGGCGAACTTCTATGACTGTGCCATCAATGAAATGAATGCCGATGACAACAGTATAGCAATTGCTGCAAGGCGGGAATATACCTCGTATAACATGATACCGCTGAAATATATACTGCCGAAAATGGCGGAAAACAGCCGGTTGTACATCGGAATTCATGCACCATACACATTGGTAGAGGTGACGGAGGAGTTGCCTTACATCAGCCTGTTGCGCACTCCGGCCGGTTTCGTGATCAACAGTAACGTGCCTTCTGACAGCATTGACTCAAACATAATCATTGTACACACCGGTGCATCGAGCATCAACTATATACACCTCAGCGAACAACAGCAACCCTATTACCGCCGTCTTCTTGCATTGGGACACTTCCCTCTTGAAGCGGAACAGCAGTTGCGCGAGTTTCTTAAAGGCATAGGCGGAAAGATTGAGGTCAACAGTGACCTGATAGAGGGCGGCAGTACTCTGCCGATTGTTGACGGACAGTCACTGCTGATAATGCAGATGCGGCCGTCTGACAAGGACAGTTATGCCGTAAACGTATTCGTAAGGCCACTGGAAGGCGGGCGCATGAGATGCAAACCCGGCTGTGGTGACGAGATAGTCATTGACTGTAATGAAGATGGTAAGAATACTCGCGTGAAGCGTAACCTTACAAAGGAGCAAGAGTATTTGCAGCTTTTTGCTGACAATACAGGCGTGGATGCCAAAACAATCGGGGAAACGGCTGTCATGGATGCGTATGACTTACTGCCGATAGTGGAATATGCACAGCAGAACACGGACCAGATAGTTTGTGAATGGCAGGATGGCGCACATATAAAGATACGTAACCGCGGTACGGCATCATGGGGCGGAGCGATAAAAAAGACTGAAAACGGATGGTTCGAGATTGAAGGCGCGGTGGAGATTGACCAAGGCGAGGTTATGACAATGGCCAAATTGCTCGACCTTGTAAGCCAAAGCAGGGGAAGGTTCATAAAACTTGGAAACGGGGATTTCCTCTCTTTGAGTGACAAACTGCGCAAACAGCTTACCCAAATCAATGCCATAGCATCGCGTTCACATGGAAAACTGCAGATGTCCCCATTCTCCGCTGCCCTGCTCGGGGCTGACATACTCGAAGGAGAACTGTCCCTTACGGAGGATGATGAACTGAAACTGGTGCGGAAACGCATCAAGGAGGCAAGCACGTATTCCCCAAAAGTGCCGGCAACGCTTAATGCCACACTACGAAAATACCAGAAAGACGGATACAGATGGATGTCAAGGCTTAGCAAATGGGGCGCAGGGGCACTGCTGGCTGACGATATGGGACTGGGAAAGACAATTCAGACAATAACATATCTTCTTGCAAAAGCGGATGACGGACCGGCACTCGTTGTGGCTCCTGCATCTGTTGCACCAAACTGGAAGACCGAATTTGAGAAGTTTGCACCATCTCTGAATATCACGATACTGAACTTTGCAGAAAACAGACAGGCCACTGTAAAGGATGCACAAAGCGGTGATGTCGTCATAACCACATACGGCCTGCTGCTCAGTGTGAAGGACTTTCTTGTCAAGAAACGCTGGACGACCATCTGTCTTGACGAGGCGCATATCATAAAGAACCGTGGTGCGAAGACCTCTGCGGTAGCGATGCAACTGAAGAGTGACAACCGTATCATGCTGACCGGTACACCGGTGCAGAACCATCTTGGCGAATTGTGGAACCTCTTCCAGTTTGTCAATCCCGGATTGTTAGGTTCGTTCGAGGACTTCAGCCGGCGCTTCATAGTGCCAATAGAGTTGAATGGCGACAAGACACAGCAGAAAGAACTTGACAGACTTGTGAAACCTTTCATGTTGAGGCGTACCAAAGACAAGGTGGCAAAGGAGCTTCCGGAGAAGGAAGAGATTTACCAACACGTCACATTAAGCGATGAGGAACTACTGATTTATGAGGTTCTGCGACGGAAAGCAGAGGCGATGCTTATTGCTGACGGTGCGGAAAAGGTTACAATGAACACCCTTGCCGAGATAACAAGGTTGCGCCAATGCTCATGCGACGTGCGTCTTGTGGAGGAAGGCAGAAAGGGCGGCAATGACATTACAGGCTCAAAGATTACCGCTCTTGTGGAGTTGCTGCAGACAATAATAGAGAGTTTCACTGTCAGTGCTTCAGGAACGATGCAGGGAGGGGCCTTGGTATTCTCGCAATTCACGTCATACCTCGCATTGATAAAGGAAGCTCTTACTGCTGCCGGAATACCTTATCTGTATATAGACGGTTCAATAGAAATAAAAACACGCCAGAAACTGGTGGAAGAATTTCAGAATGGCAGTTGCCCTGTGTTCCTTATATCCCTGAAAGCCGGCGGACTTGGACTTAACCTGACGCGTGCCAACTACGTCATACACATGGATCCATGGTGGAATCCGGCCATAGAGGCACAGGCCACAGACCGTGTCCACCGCATAGGGCAGAAGCAGTCTGTAACCGTTTATCACCTTATTGCCGAGGGAACAATAGAAGAGAAGATACAACGTCTGCACGAACGCAAACAGGCTTTGGTGCAAGACATACTCGAAAGCACCGACATGAGCCACAAACTTACGGGTGAAGACCTGCTGGAGATGGTGAAGAACAGTTAGCGGAATATATGGATATATTTTGACTTCCAACGAATTATACTCCGAAACAGTGAGTTGTTACAACTAAAGGCGCAATTATACATATTGCATATAAAACGCAACTCCCCCGGAACATGAATATGTTCCGGGGGAGTTGCGTTCTATTAACCGTTTATGTTATTCCCCTGCCAGATAAGTGTTCACTATGCTATTTGCATCGGCTATGGTAATCATCAGGTCATTGTTCACATCAGCCACAAAGCGGTTGAACCCTGTCTGCTGAAAACCCAGAAAGGTATTGGCAACCATATTGGCATCATTTACGGTCAGTGTGCCGTCACCATTAACATCACCAAGTATACATGAGGTCAAGCCTGCGGTAGGAAAAGCCTTTAACAGCGTGTTATATTCCTTTGCGGTGATAGGCATCACAGTGCCATGACGCGGAGTGAATGCTCCGCTTGTGGCCGTCTGTGCCTTCAGAGTGAACGTCTTCCAGTCCTTGGTGGTGCAGAACTGGTAGTAACCGCTACCGTAACAGTCATACATAACCACCCATGTATTCTCACCTATAAGACGGAACATTCCGCCACCTTCAACGGAAACATTCGTCTGCTGCACTGTTCCGGTAGGCGCACTCCACTGGCTTCCCGTAGGATTGCCACTCTCTGGTATCAGCCTTTCTGCCGTAACATGGCATATTCCGCCCGAACCCTCATTCTTATATATCATGTGGTACAGTCTGTCTCCCTCATCATAGACTATGTCTGCGTCAATAGTAGCAGAGCCACGGTCATAGAAATGTACAGGATAGTCAAGCAAACCGGTGAAATCATCGTTGGCATAGCAATAGTAAACCTTGTCGTAAGTGCAGGTACCGTCATCACTTGTCAGTAGAGAGAAATAGACCATGTACCGTCCTTTGGTGCCGTCAGTGTTCTCATATTCAGCATCCCATATCACCTCCGGAGCCCATACACGTGTCACACTGCTCCATCCATCGGGGAATCTGGTAGGGAAGTGCACGGTAGAGTGTTGCCAATGTACGAGGTCTGTACTCTTGTACATCACTATTCCGCGGTTACTTGACCAGCCATCGGCGCACCTCATGTCTGTAGCCACCATGTAGAAGGTCTTCCCATCGACACCACGCAGGATGTGCGGGTCACGTATTCCTTTCTTTATCGCTACGGTGTCAGAGGCCATTACGCACTTGTCATTGTTCAGCACAGTATAGTTGAAACCGTCTTCAGAGTATGCGTAGTACAGGTTCTCGTCGCTGTTGGATGGGAAGAAGGCAAAGAGATAACCCTTATATAGTTCGGAAGAACGGTCAACATTGATACGATAGGCATCCAGTTCCTCATATTCCGCCTTTACAGTGGCAATGGCGTCAATGAGTTCCTGCTGTGTCTCCGCTGCATTGGCGGTGGCAATGATTTTCTTTGCCTTTTGCTTTTGGGCGTCAGAGAGTATCTTCTTTGTTTCTGTCAGGCTTTGCAGTTTGCTAATCCACAGGTCAAGTGACTTCTTGTATCCAGTAGTAGCCTCACCTATCCATTGCAGTCTGAAGTTGTCCACTGTCATCCAGTTTGCATCTGTCCCCACACTCTTGAAGCCTATTGTCAGTTCTCCGCCTATGGCAGTGCCTGTTACGGAGTATTCGTCCGTGCCATTTACCGCAGTGGTGTTCTCCCCTGCAAAGAGAGACACGCCGCTAACAGTTTCCGGTGTGCCACTTTGGTTCTCGGCATGGCATGTCGCCGTCACCCTGTAACTGCCCTCCTTCAGCCCTTTTACCGTCTGCCGGACATAACAGTCGGCCAATGGTCCAGGCGCTTTGGTCCATACTTCACAATAGTATGTTCCCGTCTTTGCGGCAGAAGGCTCATTGTTGTTCTGCGTCTGCATGCCGCTACTCTCCCAGCCTGACAGTCCGTTCTCGAAACTCTGGTTGGCTACGGAAGCCGTATAGTCCACAGCCTCGGTACACTGTTCCAGTTTGGCCGCTCCCCAGATAAGCCAGTTTCCAGTTATCCTTTGCTTCAATTCCAACCCTATGGTCAGGTTTCCGTCCTTGTCAGAACGTCCCACCACGGCATTGGTGTATTTACCTTCCTTGAAATATGCAGCGGCAGCCTCCATCGAGTTAGGCTCCGTACCATTAGTACAGTCACTCGCCCAGTCGGCAAGACGTTGCGTTTCGCTTCCGGCATAGATGTAGGCATTACTCATTTCATAACCGTTTGCGGCATTGGCCATGCACACCGCATTGCCTGCATTGCGGAAGAATCCCTGCAACGAGAAGCGATACAGCGTATTGGGCGCAAGGCCCTTGACAGTCTGTTTCAGTGAGGCGCACGTTTGATAGAACTCGTTTACACCCGCTCTTGTTGTAGGTGTATAGATAAAATTGTTCACATATCCCTTGCATTCCCATCCGGTCACGCCCTCCGCCATGGTAGGATTCTCCAGCAGGTCAGTCATATCCACGCTAACTGTGCCGTCTGTTGCAGCAAGCAGAGAGTCCTGTGCGGCTATGATAGCCTTGTACTGAGAGTTGCCTATCAGTTCAAATGCCGTTGCCTGCGCCTCATCCGTAGTTGGCGTGCAGCCGGCATACAGTGCGTTGCCGGTTATATAGGCCTTCGCTCCGGTGTTGAATATCTTCACCCGTCCGTCACTTGTAGGAATAAACTGCCACTTCACGGGGTCTGTTCCGGCCTTGTCGGTATATATGTCACCGTCTATGCCGATATATTTGTCTGTCATGTCCGTATTGCGTAGGGTATAACTGCCGTCGTCAGCCTTTGCCACCGCAACAGGAAGGCCATATTTCTCCATCACGGCTTGCGTGCCCCAGTTGGCACCACGCCCCATGAAGGCGTTCCTTTCCTTATTATATATATAGTATGTTCCTTCAGGAACTGCTACCGCGTCACTCTCAGCTTCACCCTTGGCCACACTGAGTTCAAAGATATTGAAGGAGTAAGCAGGAATCGTCACAAGCATCTTGCTGCCGCTAACGGTTATCTCCTGTTCTGTCGGCACCACGGCTTCATGGTCAGAGTTGGTATTCTCCGCCTTGTCACTGCTGCTCGTCATCTGTACCAGTTTGCCGCCTGTGGTGTGATAGCCCTTCAGGTTCAGTGTAGTATTCTGGCTCTCGGCATTGGGGTTCACTATCTTCACATACAGTTTCCCTGTAGTGTCGTCAATGTTGGAAGATACATATACCTTACGTTCCGCCGGCAGAGAGAACGAGTGCTGCAGTTCGCCGTCGAGGTAACACTTTACAGTCGTTCCGGCCACCTCTATCTTTATCTTGTACGTATGCCCTGTAACAAGACTGCCTTCAGTGCTTGCCACCGTTGTCTTCGTACCGTTATTGCATACCTCTACGGCATGTTTCGTATTGCCCCATCCACCGAGATTCCACCAGCAGTAGTTCTTGCTGTCGTTGTAGTTGAAAGCAATAAGGAAACCCTCTGCGCCTGACGTCTTGGTAGCATCCACCTCAATGGTATAGTTGTCACCCAGTTCCGTGTTCATGTTTGCATAGAGCAACCCCTGCATTGAGGTACTTGCCTGTGTCAGCATACCATTGCTTTCAGTCCATGAGCCGCCGTTGTCGGTCCATTTATCCGTACCGTCAAACTTGGCATTATAGACCGTTCCGTCCGCCTTCGTAACCTTGTAGTTGGCGAATGTGGCCGCGGTAGCCCACGTGCTCAGACCTCCATAGTTGGTTTTGGCATTGACCTTATTACCGGTCTCCACCCACTTCACATTCTCCTTGCCCACATAGTTCGGCATAAGTTTCTGCACATAGTATGACGGTGTACCATAACTCTCGCTTGCATTGAAGCGTATCATGTCCGGCATCCATTTCTGGTCATTCTCATTTACGAATATAGGTGCGTAACTTCCCATTATACATATATCGGAGTTATTCTCCATTCCCTGCATATACACCGCCTCTCCCAGTGCTGCGGCCAGCGTTCCGGTGGTGCCGTAGTTTTGTGTCACGGCGTATTCTCCCGCATAGACCTTGGGTGATTTGGAGCGGTCGTAACTGTCATACTTGCTGTATTGGTTTACAAACCAAGACGGTGAGCGGTAATAATGCTCGTCCACCGCATCCACAGGGTAGTCATTGCGCCATGTCGGACTGTCCGTCCCCCATGACTGCACGTTGCCTATACAGATAGTATTTGGATAGGCAGCCTTTATGGCCTGATAGAATTTATGGTAGCGTTCAGCATACTCAAGGCTCTGATCGCTGTTCGTCGTAAAAGAATAGTTGTAGTTCTCATTGCCTATTTCGATAAGCCTTAGGTTGAATGGTGCGGCATGACCGTCTGCTATTCGCATTGCACCGTATTTGGTACTTGCATCACCATTGGCATATTCAAGAGCATCAAGAGCCTCCTGTATGTATTCATCAAGGTCGTCAAGCGGCTGGTACCAACCATGACCAAGGCCGACATTGACCACGAACAGAGGCTCTGCGCCTATATCCTCGGCCAGTTGCAGCATCTCATGGAAGCCCAGACCATCGCTTACGCGGTAGTTCCAGTTGACATTACGATGCCCCGGACGTGTCTCTATGCCACCCACTGTCTCCTTCCACTTAAAGCGGTTCTGTTCACCATCAACGTATTGTCCCTCTATATAGCAGCCACCGGGGAAACGCATGAAAGCCGGCTTCATATCGGCAAGTTTCTGCGCCAGGTCAATGCGGCAACCGTTATCACGATTCTTAAAGGTAGGAGGGAAAAGGCTGACAACGTCAATACTGAAAGACTTTGCGCCAGAAGCGGCATTGACAATGGCGAACTTTCCTCGCGTACAAGAGCCGGTAGCTGTTATGACAGCGGTTTTCTTCTGCCAGGAAGAGCCTGCGCTGACCGTCAGCGATGTCTCGCCAATGGCATTACCTTTGTCATCCTGCAACTGCATGGCAAGCGGAGTACTGCTGTTTGTCTTTATGAAAAGAGACAGTCTGTAAGCCTTTCCTGCCTCAATGTTCATACCCCAAAAGCCGCTGTTGACCACAGCGTCGCCTTTGGCAGCAAAGGTCACGTCAGCACACCCCTGCTGTGCGTCGTTCAGCAAGGTTGACGTACTGCGGTTTATTTCCGCACCGCCAGTAGCAGTCCAATACTCCGTAGAGGCGTTATCCTCAAAAGAACGGTTGCGTATCAGTTCCGCATAGAGGCCACCGTCGCCGGCGTGGTTTATTTCCTCAAAGAAAATACCATAATGAAGGTTGCCGATTGCAGTACCGCGCTCAGCAGGCGAGATGTCAAGGGACACCTGTGCCCGTACCAATGGCAGGCACGACAAAAGTACCGTCCATAAGGACAGAAGTCGATGTAGGTTCATTTACTAATCCAGTTAGGTTGTTAATCAATCAAAAAAGTAGCGCTTTTGCTACTAAGTACATATTAGTTATATCAATGGCAAAGGTACATAACTTTTGTATATTGACCAATTTTTATAGCCTTTTTAACTATATGATATCTGTTTTTGCTGTATTATTGCAACGTAAAAAGGTAATAATACAGCAACTCCTAAACTTGCGTCCTGTCCCCGATAATTTTCTTTTCTGTTTCTTCCTGATAAAGATCGAAGAAGTTATAGTGCATTACCACACTGATACGTTGCAACTGCTGGGTATCAATACTGTATTTGTCAAAAAGATAATATATATTAGTACGGTGGCAACCGAGTTCACCCGCCAACCATGCCACACTCTTACCATCAGCCTTAAGTCTTTCTTTCAAAATCTTTCCTATATGCATATTTCTATATATCTCATTTCTCTCTATGGTAGAGAGAAACAAGCGGAATGGCCTGTTTAAATGCAAGATAATGTATAACAAAAAGTTTTTCAAAGAACATCTATTATAACAAAGGTTCTTTGAAAAGCACTGTTCTTTTTGAATTTCCTTATAAAAAGGTACCCGTTATTAAGAAATAATTTGTAACTTTGCAACAAGATAATTGCTCTCTACCATAGAGACAAATGGAAATCCATACGTTAAGTCTGGATAGATTCTTTCTTTTGAAAGATGGTGACGTTACCGTTTTTTATGACTTCATAGAGATGAAAATTCAATAAAAAATGCGTAAACATCAACGACAAACACCGTTCAAGACATTGCGGAATTTAACTGTATACTTGACAGTCTTTCAAGAAAATGACATCTGAGCAGTATGGATAACAGGGAAAACATTCTCATACCTACCAATGGGTTCACCAACGCTGTAAATTAAAGAGAACCAAGAAACGAGCAGCATATAGGTATCAGATTCATTCAAAAGCAGAAGAAACGATGAAAGAAAACTCTGACAATAATACACATAATATGTCTAACGGACATAGTGTGCATCATAGGCACGGTGAAAAGGCAAATGACCCGACATCGGAATTCAGAAGATATATGTTCAGCAGAAGCAGACGCCGTAAATTCATAGAGAATACAATGATGGGCATTCTTATCATGATAGCCATCTCGCTGATACTCTTTATAGTGTTTGCTGATATGTTTGAAGGCTAATGACAAAACAGGGTATGTTTTAGATTGATTCTAAGAACAAGCCCTATTGCATACACATACTGAGGTCTGTGGACTTTTACCGTATGGTGAAAGTGCCCTGATTGCACTGTAAATGTGCCCAAGTTACATTGTAATTTGGGCACATTTACAGTGCAATCAGGGCACTTTTGTTTTAACCCATGTAGCAAGTAGGCAAAGGGAGTCGGCACAACCGTCAGAATGTAACTGGCACATGGAGCTACACTCTACGCATAGTCTCTCTATATATCGCTATCAATCAAGACTTTTGTTTTTACGTTCAATCATTAATCCGAATAACAGTCAACCCGTCACGCAGTGGCAGTATCACCCTGCTGACGCGTGCATCTTCGGCTATGTGGTCGTTGAAACGGCGTATCCCCACCGTCTGGCGGTCACGGTCGTAATCAGGATCTATCACGTGTCCGTCCCATAGGGTATTGTCGGCAAGCACGAACGCACCGGGATTCATAAGCGGCAGCAACGCCTCGTATGTCTCGATATATGTACGTTTGTCCCCGTCTATGAATGCCATGTCAAACTTCACCCCCAGTTTTGCGGCCTCGGTGATGGCATCGCCTATTATGAATGTAATGCGGTCACCCCATGGCGACCCCTCTATCCATGGTCTTGTGAAGGGTTCCTGCTCATCATTTATCTCGAAAGTGTATATATGTCCGCCATCATCCAGCCCTTCTGCCATGCACAGTGCAGAATATCCGGAGAACGTCCCCACCTCTATTATATTATGCGGACGGCTCATCTGCACCAGCATCTTCAGCAGTCTGCCCTGCAGACGCCCTGACGCCATGCGGCCATGGAGTATCTGTATGTTTGTGGCACGCCACAGACGATAGAGGTATTCCGGCTCGGCATCAGAGTGGTTCAGTACATATTCGTCAAGCAAAGCCTCCCTTTCGCCGCCTTCGCCGGCAGGGACAGGGGTGGTGTGTAGTGGATTCTGCGTGTGTGATTTGGCCATTTTGCCTTATTGTTCGTTTGTATTGCCGTCAGTTATCAGTCTTACTTGGCAGAGCCGAGAAGTGCTTCAACACCAAGACGGTAACTGTCCAGACCGAAACCGCATATCACTCCCATGCAGGCAGGGGAGAGAAAGGAGTGGTGGCGGAACTCTTCGCGTGTATGGACGTTGCTGATATGCACCTCTATCACAGGGCTTTTCAGCGAGCGTATGCAGTCGTGCAGTGCCACGGAAGTGTGCGTATAGGCACCGGCGTTGAGCACAATGCCGTCGTAGGAGAAGCCAACCTCCTGCAGTTTGTTAATCATTTCGCCCTCAATGTTGCTTTGGTAGTATTCCAACTCCACCTCCGGATAACGCTCTTTCAGTTGCGGCAGGTAACTCTCAAAGGAACTGTTGCCATAGATTCCCGGTTCCCTCACTCCGAGAAGGTTGAGGTTCGGGCCGTTCATTATAAGTATCTTCATTGTCTTTTCAGTATTTCTGTCAGTTGTCTCATGCCCTCGCCGGCACCACATTGCAGATGGGTGATGTCCTGACGCGACGCTACCGGCTTGGGGTCAATGAGGTATATCGGGGTACCGGGGGTCACATACTGCGCCAATGAGGCAGCAGGATAGACATTCATTGATGTGCCTATGATTACGAAGATGTCGGCCTTGAGTGTCTCCTGCACCGCAGGCTCCATGTTGGGCACGGACTCTCCGAAGAATACTATGTACGGACGCAGCAGCGAACCGTCAGCGGCCTTTGCGCCATGCGGCACCTCCAACCCGCTGATGCCGAAGCCATCGTGTGGCAGGGACACGTGGCAGCGAGGGTTGTCAACATCCCTGCTGGAACACATCTTCATCATTTCGCCATGCAGGTGTATGATTCTTGAAGAGCCGGCGGCTTCGTGCAGCGCGTCAACATTCTGCGTCACCACCGTAACGTCATAGTCCTTTTCAAGCGATGCCACAAGTCTGTGACCCTCACAAGGCTTGACGTCCTTGTATTTCACACGCAGCATATTGTAGAAGTCATTGACATAGCATGGGTCAGCCTCCCAACCCTCATGCGTGGCCACCCGTTCCACCGGGTAGTTGTCCCATAGTCCGCCAGCATCTCTGAACGTACTCAGTCCGCTTTCGGCAGACATCCCTGCACCGGTAAGTACCACTATTTTCTTTCTCCTGTCCATAAGCATTTGTCTTTTCAAGAATAAAAAGGCGAAAAATCGAAAGATATGCAAGAAAATATCACAGCGCAAGAAGGCCGTCTATGATTCTCTTTTTTCTCTTTTTCCACTTCTCGCCATCATATTCTTTCCCTGCAAAGGTAGGTATTTTTCTTGATTTATGTTAGGCGCAAATGCTGTTTTCTTCGCACAACGTAAAGTCTTAACAATATTTAGCAGGAAATGGCAGGCTTTATTCTAAACTTTTGCTTAATTTTGTCGCAATTATGGACTGCCGGTTTATACCCATAACCTGCAATCAGAAACTAAAAACAAATAAAGAAAGAAATGGATAAAGTAAGCTATGCCCTCGGTTTGGGTATCGGAACCCAGCTGAACAGCATGGGTGCAGAGTCTCTGAACATTGATGATTTCGCTCAGGCAATCAAAGATTCTATTGCAGGTAACGTTAAAATCGAACCCGCTGAGGCACAGAAAATAGTAAAGGAATTCTTTGAAGAACAGGAGAAGGTGCAACGTTCCAAGGCTGCCGAGACTGGAAAGAAGGCAAAGGTGGACGGTGAACAGTATCTGGCAGAGAACGCAAAGAAGGAAGGCGTGAAGGTAACAGCCTCTGGATTGCAGTACATGGTGCTTAATGAAGGCAACGGAAAGCAGCCGAAAGCGACTGACAGCGTGAAGTGTCACTATGAGGGATTCCTGACAGACGGCACGATGTTTGATTCAAGCGTACAGCGCGGAGAGCCGGCAACGTTCCCACTTGGAGGCGTGATTGCCGGATGGACTGAAGGCCTGCAGCTGATGAAGGAAGGTGCAAAGTACCGCTTCTTCATACCTTACGACCTCGGATACGGTGAGGCTGGCGCTGCCGGTGCTATACCTCCATTCGCGACTCTGATATTTGACGTGGAGTTGATAGAGGTGAAGTAAAATACGAAAATGACGTAATCACAACCAAATAAATAAAACAAAACAAACAAAAATGAAGAAATTCACTATTGCAGCTATAGTTGCCATTGCAGCTGCTGCTTTCACATCTTGCGGTAACGGCACGCCAAGTGCAAGTCTCAAGAATGACATTGACACACTGAGTTATGTCATCGGCATGTCCCAGTCTGACGGTATCAAGGAATACTTGTCTGAGCGTATGGGCGTTGATACGGCCTACATCGACGAGTTTCTCAAAGGTGTGGCAGAAGGTTCAACAGCTGGTGACGACAAGAAGAAGGCCGCTTACCTCGCTGGTCTGCAGATAGGACAGCAGTTCGGAACACAGATGCTGAAGGGCGCAAACATGGAATTGTTCGGCAATGACAGCACACAGACAATATCACTTAAGAACGTCATCGCCGGTTTCGCTGCCGGAGTGAAGGGCAAAGGACAGATAATGACGCTGGCAGAGGCACGCAAGACTCTGGAGACCAAGATGAACGACATCAAGAAGTCAAACATGGAGAAGCAGTTCGGAGCATACAAGAAACAGAACGAAAAGTTCCTTGTTGACAACGCAAAGAAGGAAGGCGTAAAGCAACTGTCAAGCGGTGTGCAGTATAAGGTAATCACAGAGGGCAAGGGTGCTGTCGCTTCAGGAACAGATACCGTTAAGGTTCACTACGAAGGAAAGACCATTGACGGCAATGTATTCGACTCAAGCTACAAGCGCGGAGAACCTGTTGACATGCGTATTGACCAGGTAATACCGGGTTGGAAGGAAGTTCTCACAATGATGCCGGTAGGATCTAAGTGGGAAGTTTACATCCCTGCTGATCTCGCTTACGGTGCACAGGCACGCGGACAGGTCATCAAACCTTTCTCAACACTTGTATTTACAATCGAGCTTCTCGGCATAAAGTAAGAGTAGTTGACGGTTGTCGGTTATCGGCTTTAGGTCTTTCGCTCATGGTTTTGGTTACAGGTCTCTTAGGTTTTACATTATGTGAACCGCCATATCAGACCCTGCCAACAAACAAACCATAGCCCGAAAGACCTAAAACCAATAACCAACAACATGAAACCTACATATCAATCATGAAGAAAACATTATTACTTGCAATTCTCTGCACGGCTGCAGTGTCAGCGTCAGTGGCAAAGAAAAAGGCGCCTAAAGAAGCGCCTAAAGTTGTTGTAGAACTGAAGAATGCCAGCGACTCCGTCAGTTATGCTGCCGGTTATGCCAACACTCAGGGACTTATACCGTTCATACAGAACCAGAACAAGGTTGACACCGCATACATGGCGGACTTCATTCTCGGTTTCAAGGATGCGAAAGACAAGGCCAACGACCCTCGTTTCACAGCTTACGCCGCAGGTATCCAGATAGCAAAACTGGTGGAAGAACGTATGATTACAGGCATGGACAGCGAACTGAAGGATAGTCCCGATTCTCTTGTACGTGACCTTTTCTACCAGGGTTTCATGGATGCACTGGCGCAAGACACTACCAAATTCAATCTCGAAGCGGCCGGAAAGCATTTCCAGACACGCATGGAAGCTGACAAGAAAGTCAAGACTGAGAAACTGTATGATGCTAACCGCAAAGCAGGTGAGAAGTTCCTTGAAGAGAACAAGACCAAGGATGGCGTGAAGACAACCCCAAGCGGACTGCAATACAAGGTCATCACAGAAGGAACCGGTGCCAAACCGACCGGAACTCAGGAAGTCAGCGTAAAGTATGAGGGACGCTTCATCGACGGTACTGTATTCGACTCAAGCGACAAGCACAAAGACCCCATCACCAAGTTCCGTGTCAATCAGGTCATAAAAGGCTGGACAGAGGCTCTCACAATGATGCCGGTAGGCTCTAAATGGGAGATTTACGTACCTTACGAGTTAGGCTATGGAGACCGTGAACAGGGCAAAATCAAGCCTTATTCTACACTTATCTTCACAGTGGAACTTATCGGTATCACCCAACTTGATGTTCCAGAATCTGAACTTCCAAAGCTTCCTGTAAAGGATGTTAAGCCTGCTGCAAAATTGACAAAGGCTACAAAGACAGCTAAAAAGACAAAATAAGGGAAGTAATAGTATTACATCCGAAAAAGTATAAGGAGGACAATGCATGAGCATTGTCCTCCTTTTGTGTCGGTATCTGTCCCACGGTATGGTTTCAATCAATCTCCATACCCTCGAACATTACATCTCCTGCGGAGTTATAACACGCACGGCCATATATCCATTTATACAGGATTACAGCTGGCTACTGCGCATTTGTCATCTCCACAGCCTTCACTTTCTTGAACAGTTCTGAAGCGAAAACGAGCTCGTTCAGGTCTTTGTTGGTGGCAGACATCACCATGGTCTTGTCTCCCTCCCACTCTTTTCGGCCCTTACTGATGAATATGATGCTGTCGCCTATGCCCATAACGGAGTTCATGTCGTGGGTATTGATGATTGTGGTCATGCCAAATTCCTCCGTAATGCCGTGCAGCAACTGGTCTATAACGAGGCTGGTCTTAGGGTCAAGGCCGGAATTCGGTTCGTCACAAAAGAGGTATTTGGGATTGAGGGCAATGGCACGTGCTATGGCAACACGCTTCTGCATGCCGCCGGAAATCTCTCCGGGGAACTTCTTTCCGGCCTCAGCAAGGTTGACACGGTAAAGGCATTCCTGCGCACGGTGCTGGCGTTCGCGCAGCGTCATGCTGGAGAACATATCCAAAGGAAACATCACATTCTCCAGAACAGAGAGTGAATCGAAGAGCGCAGCGGACTGGAATATCATGCCCATCTCACGTCTCATGCCTATCTTTTCATCCTTTGACATCTGCACAAAGTCGCGGCCGTCATATAGAATCTGCCCGCTGGTAGGCACGAAAAGGCCTACGAGGTTTTTAACAAGTACGGTCTTGCCAGAGCCGGACTGGCCTATGATGAGGTTGGTCTTGCCTTCCTCAAACGTGGCATTGATGTCTATCAGCACATCCTTGCCGTCAAACGACTTATAAAGGTTCTTTACTTCTATCATGACAGCAACTGGGTTAGGAACACGTCCGTGAAAAGAATGAGGACACTACTGTTGACAACGGCCGCAGTGCTGGCCTTTCCCACTTCTACAGAACCGCCCTCCACGCAATAGCCGAAGTACGAAGAGACACTGGCTATGATGAAAGCGAAGACGGTACTCTTTATGATTGACATCCAGACGAACCATGGGTTGAAGGAATGTTGCAGGCCCAAGGTAAGGTCATCGGGTGTAAGTATGTGGCCTATGTAGGCCGTGGCATAGGCTCCGAGGATGCCTGTCAGGCCGGAGAACACCACAAGGAAGGGCATAAGTGTCATCAGTCCGAGTATTTTCGGAGCTATAAGGTAGTTGGCGGAATTAACACCCATGATGTCAAGGGCATCAATCTGCTGCGTCACACGCATAGTGCCAAGTTCGGATGCGATGTTGCTTCCAACCTTTCCGGCAAGTATAAGGCACATGATAGAAGAGGAAAACTCCAGCAGCATTATCTCACGCGTAGTGTAACCTGACACCCACCGCGGCATCCAAGGAGACTGTATGTTGAGCTTCATCTGTATGCAGATGACGGCACCGATAAAGAATGATATAAGCAAGACTATGCCTATAGAGTCTACACCGAGCTGGGACATCTCCTTGACGTACCGTTTCATGAACATACGCCAGCGGTCCGGTATGGCTATGCTGCGTCCCATCAGGATAAGATAGGAGCCTAAAGTATTCAGTTGCGTGAATGGGAACATCGTTTCAAGGTATTGGTTATGAATTGAGGAGTATGGGGTGTGGGGAGCAAATCGTCTGTCGGAAGGAGTGACTTCCAGGTGTAAGACGGGTAAAACATACGCATGGTCTTGCACTATACAAAACATCCACGCTGTAAAAGCTATGCAATTACACTGTAAAAGCATAGTGATTACACTGTAAAAGCATAGAGTTTACACAGTAAAGGCAATGCTTTTGCAAGGCATCCATTTGCACATTGCCCGACTATGCCGCCAGACGCTGCTGCAGAACGCACATTTGCTTATACATAAATTCTGCCTGCAAAAGTACGAATTTATTCTGACACCGACAAGAAGCGATACCTTGCCAATGGTTAAATTGCTTTAATAAGCGGACAAAAATAACTGGCACATCATAATTATCTCAAGAAAAAACCGTACCTTTGCAGACAATAAACAAAAAAACACAGTACTTTTATGGCTTCATTTATTGCAGACAAAGTTGTGATGGAAGGCATCACCTTTGATGATGTGTTATTAATACCGGCATATTCAGCCGTTCTTCCACGTGAGGTGTCACTTGATACCAAGTTCTCCCGTAACATAGATTTGAAAATTCCATTCGTAACAGCCGCTATGGATACTGTAACGGAGGCTCCGATGGCTATTGCCATAGCCCGGGAGGGTGGCATAGGCGTAATCCACAAGAACATGCCTATTGAGGAACAGGCACGCCAGGTGGCTATTGTAAAGCGCGCCGAGAACGGCATGATATATGACCCCATAACCATAAAGAGGGGCAAGACGGTGAAGGATGCCCTCGACATAATGAAGGAATACCATATCGGTGGCATACCGGTAGTTGACGATGACAACAAACTCGTGGGCATCGTGACCAACCGTGACCTGCGTTTCCAGACTGACGGCGGCCGCCTCATAGACGAGGTGATGACAAGCAAGGACCTCATCGTGACGCATCAGCAGACCAATCTCGAAAGCGCAAGCAGCATACTGCTGAAATACAAGATTGAGAAACTTCCCGTTGTAGATGATCAGAACCGTCTTCTCGGACTGATAACTTATAAGGACATAACAAAGGCCAAGGACAAACCGATGGCCTGCAAGGATACTAAAGGCCGCCTGCGCGTGGCTGCCGGTGTCGGTGTAACAGCGGATACGTTCCAACGTATGGAGGCACTTGTAAAAGCAGGTGTTGACGCTATCATCATCGATACAGCACACGGTCACTCACAAGGCGTAATAGACAAAGTGCGTGAGGCAAAGGCCGCATTCCCGAACGTGGATATAGTAGTGGGCAACATTGCCACAGGCGAAGCTGCAAAGGCCCTTGTTGAGGCAGGAGCGGACGCTGTCAAGGTCGGCATAGGCCCAGGTTCCATCTGTACAACGCGTATCGTTGCCGGTGTAGGTATGCCGCAGCTGTCTGCCGTGTACGACGTGGCCTGCGCACTGAAAGGCACTGGCGTGCCACTGATTGCCGATGGTGGCCTGCGCTATTCTGGTGATGTCGTGAAGGCTCTTGCAGCCGGTGGATACAGCGTAATGATAGGATCACTCGTTGCCGGCACAGAAGAGGCTCCGGGCGAAACCATACTTTTCAACGGCCGTAAGTTCAAGTCATACCGTGGCATGGGCTCACTGGAAGCCATGGAAAATGGTTCCAAAGACCGCTATTTTCAAAGTGGCGTCATAGAAACAAAGAAACTGGTGCCGGAAGGCATCGCAGGACGTGTGCCTTACAAAGGAACCGTGCAGGAGGTTATATACCAGCTCGTAGGCGGATTGCGCTCTGGCATGGGATATTGCGGTGCAAAAGACATTGAGATTCTGCACGATGCGAAGTTCACACGCATAACAAACGCCGGTATGCTGGAAAGCCATCCACACGAGGTAATAATAACAAGTGAGGCTCCTAACTACAGCAGACCACAGTAACAACGGCGGTACAAACACTTAACCACCTACAAAATCCGATGAACAAGAATACATTTCTGGCATCAGCCCTTACAATATTATGCCTTTCATGCCCCGCAACATCAATGGCAGAAGGGGACGACCCCGTCATAATGACAATAAACGGGAAACCCTTGTTGCGTTCAGAGTTCGAATACTCCTACAACAAGAACAACGGCGCTGATGTCATAGACCACAAGACGGTTGATGAATATGTGGAACTTTTCGTCAACTACAAGCGCAAGGTAGAGGCTGCTTTGGATGCCAAGTATGACACTCTGTCAAGTTACAAGAAGGAGTTCAGGCAGTATCGTGACCAACAAGTGACGCCGACTCTAATCAATGACAAGGATGTAGAGCAGGAAGCGCAAAAGATATACAGGGACACCAAAGACCGTATAGGGCCTGACGGACTAATCAATCCACAGCATATACTAATACGTGTGGGCCAGAATGACGACGAAGCGGCAAAGCAGGCGGCGGAACAAAGGGCTGACTCCATTTATAAGGCTATTGTAAAGGGAGCGGCATTTGACGACTTGGCCATAAAACTAAGCCAAGATCCCGGCAGTGCAAGGCGCGGAGGAGACATCGGATGGATACAGCATGGACAGACACTGCCTAAGTTTGAAGAGACAGCTTTTGCCCTGAAGGACGGTGAAGTGTCAAAACCTATACTGTCAGAGGTTGGATACCACATAATAAAGATGAAGGGACACAAGCAGCTGGAGCCGTATGACTCACTGCGGACGGACATACATAACTTCATAGAAAAGCGAGGAATACGCGAGAGTATGGCCAAGAACAGGCTGAAGGCTATCGCGGAAACCAAGAGCATTACAGAAGAACAGGTGATGGATAACCGTGCTGACTCAATTTCAGCACTGGACCCTGACATGAAGTATCTGATACAAGAATACCACGACGGACTGCTACTGTTCGAGATAAGCAACCGTGAGGTATGGGAGAAAGCGTCCAAAGACGAAGACGGACTGAAGAAATTCTTCAAGAAGAACAAGAAGAAGTATGTCTGGGACGAACCCCGTTTCAAGGGCATTGCATACCATACACGCGAGGCTTCTGACGTGGAAGCGGTGAAGAAGAGTGTCAAAGGCAAGGACTTCGCTGACTGGGCACAGATTCTCCGCACCACATTCAACAATGATTCCACACTCCGCATACGCGTGGAGAAGGGCATATTCAAGAAAGGGGACAACGGACTTGTCGACCGTAACGAATTCAGTGTTGCTGACGCCAAGATTAAAGAGGTAAAGGATTTCCCCAACGATGGCACCTTCGGCAAACTGATTAAGGCTCCAGAAGACTTCAACGACGTGAAGGCACTCGTCGTTTCCGACTATCAGGAAGCAAAAGAAAAGGAATGGCTCAAGACCCTTGAGAAGAAATATGCCGTCGTGATTGACAAAGAAGTACTGAAGACGGTGAAGCCAAAAGCCAACGGACAGAAACAATAACAACCTGTTTTACCGGAATGACTATAAACATATAGCCGTACCAGGACATCCAGCCCAACTCCATAATTGACTGTTTATGAAAGTTAATACAAATATGTTCATCTGCGGCATTGCCGCACTAATGCTCATCGAAGTGTCTGCAACGGCATCACGTAATATGCAGGATGACAACGGAACCGCACAGCAGGCATCCGTTGACACCATTGCCGTACCAGCCAATACAAAGGACTCCGGCAACGCAATACCTAACCCCAACTACATAGACGAGGTCGTATGGGTTGTGGGAGACGAAGCGATACTACGGTCAGACATAGAGATGACAAGGCTGCAAGCGGAACAGGAAGGCGTTACATGGGATGGAAACCCGGACTGCCGCATACCGGAACAGATAGCAGTACAGAAACTTTTCCTGAACCAAGCGGCCATAGACAGCATCGAAGTGACCGAGGCCGAGATAGCACAAGGAGTGGAACAGCAGATAAACGGCTGGATACAGATGATTGGTTCACGTGAGAAACTGGAGGAATACCGTAAGATGAGCATCACGCAGATAAAGGAAAGCCTGCATGATGAGTTCAAGAACCGGGAACTGACACAGCGTATGCGCCGCAAACTTGTGGAAAACGTGAAGGTAACACCGGCGGAAGTACGCGAGTTCTTCAGGAAAATGCCGGCAGACAGCATCCCTTTCGTGCCGACAACAGTGGAAGTGCAGATTATAACTAACCAGCCACGAATCCCTATAGAGGAAATAAACAGGATAAAGGACGAACTGCGCGACTATACCAACCGCGTACAGTCAGGCAGCACAACCTTTGCAACGCTGGCACGACTGTATTCTGAAGACACAGAATCAGCACGACAGGGCGGCGAACTTGGCTT
This sequence comes from uncultured Prevotella sp., assembly GCA_964587945.1. GTDB lineage: Bacteria > Bacteroidota > Bacteroidia > Bacteroidales > Bacteroidaceae > Prevotella. The sequence goes on from CAZPNC010000023.1 coordinate 26,263, forward strand.
CATAGGCAGAGGACATCTTGACCCGGCTTTCGCACAAGTAGCATTCAATCTCAGCGACCCTAAGAAGATTTCAAAGATTGTCGAGTCAGAATTCGGCTACCATATCATACAACTCATAGACAAACGTGGCGACAAAATCAACTGCCGCCATATACTTCTGAAGCCACGTGTGTCACAGTCTGCAATAAAAGATGTGACAGTAAGGATGGACTCCATAGGCAATGATTTGCGAAAGAAGGAATTTACTTTCGAGGATGGTGCCACTTTCATCTCTGACGATAAAGACACGAAGAACAACAAGGGACTCATGTCAAACCAGACAGAAGACGGAATGAGTCGCACATCACGCTTTGAGATGAAAGACCTTCCGACAGAAGTTGCCCGCATTGTGGACACACTGAAGGTCGGACAAGTATCAAATGCGTTCACTATGATAAACAACCGTGGCAAGACAGTCTGCGCCATCATCAAGCTAAAGAACCGTACCGAGGGCCACAAGGCCACCATAACGGAGGACTTCCAGGTAATGAGCAACATGGTGTTGGACAAGATGCGCGAGAAAAAAGTCCGTGACTGGATACAGGACAAGATAAAGAACACCTACATAAGGATGGACAACAGTTACAAAGACTGTGACTTTGAGTACAAAGGATGGATTAGATAAAAAGCGGCAGACATATATATTTCTGCCGGCAAAACATAAAAAGAAACGTGAACAAAGAGCGTATTCATACAAAAGACAACAGGCACAGGGTCATGATACTATTGATTCTGTGTCTGTTTGCGTTTACTGCGGTCTTCTCTGTAAGGCCAAGGGGTAAGCGAGCCGGCACGGCAAGAAGGGAGAACAAGGTCGACACCAAGGTCTATCTGCAGCACGCCGACACGCTGTCATACGACGTATACGGGCCTACTCCCGATGCACAATTCCTGCGTGGACACGTGAAATTCCTACACAAAGGAATGCACCTGACCTGCGACAGTGCCTATTTCTACGAAAACACGAACTCCTTCCGGGCCTTAGGCCACGTGAAAATGTGGCAGGGAGACACACTGACACTCGTCAGCGACAAGGGCTTTTACGACGGCAATGCTGAGATAGCGCACGCTTGGGAGAACGTCATCATGACACACCGCAAGTCAAAACTATACTGCGATACACTCGACTACGACCGCATATACAGTTTTGCTGACGCATACGGGGCAGCAGGTATAAAGCTGACAAGCAACAAGGACGTGCTGACAGCAGACTGGGGACGCCACTATACAGACACACGCCATTCGGAATTCTATTACGATGTCGTACTGACCAACGCCAAAGGGCTGCGAATTGACACCGACACAATGTTCTATTACGACAATACTGCAATGGCACACGCCATAGGCCCATCCAAGATAAGGTCCAAAGGCAGCACCGTCAAGACAACAGACGGATATTACAACACCAAGACCGAACGCTCCGAACTATACGGACGCTCCACCGTCTACAACGGACCGAAGACCATTACCGCCGACAGTCTGTACCATAATGACAATACCGGCATAAACGAAGGATTCGGAAAGGCCATATATATCGACACACTCAACAGAAACAAACTGCTCGGTGACTACGTATATTATGAGGAGAAGAAAGGTGACGGATACGCTACCAAACGCGCCGTTGCCATCGACTACTCCCAGAAAGACACACTATGGATGCACGGAGACACCATAAAGATTCACACCATCAACATCAATACCGACAGTGTGCAGCGCGAAATGTACTGCTACAACCGTGTCAGAGCATTCCGAAACGACCTGCAGGCAGTCTGCGACTCACTTGTCTACCACTCCAAGGACTCCTGCATGACAATGTACAAAGACCCCATCGTGTGGAACATGGGCAGCCAACTGCTGGGCGAAAAGATAAAAGTATACCTGAACGACACCACCATACGCTATGCGGAAGTGCTGTCACAAGCCCTCTCCGTACAGCTGATGGATGACTCCGTACACTACAACCAGATAACATCCAGGGACATGCGGGCATATTTCAAGAACGGTAAAGTACGCGAAAACTGGGCCGTCTCAAACGTCAAAGTGGTGTACTACCCAATAGACGACTCCGATTCTACCATCATAGGGCTGAACTATACAGAGACAGACACAATGAAAATGTATGTCAAGCCCGACAATACACTGGAGAAAATATGGATGTGTGCCAACACCGGCACACTGTATCCGCTGACACAGACACCACCAGAGAAGCACAAACTGCCCAACTTCGCATGGTTCGACTATATGCGTCCTGTATCAAAGGATGACATCTTTATATGGAAACCAAAGACCGCCGGACTGGAACTGAAGGAGGAAAAGCGCAGAGAAGCGCCAAAGAAGACCATACCGCAAATCCCAGCCACGCAGTCGGACAAGGACAAGCCGAAAACCGAAAACCCACAAGAGGAAAAGACAAAACAGCCGATTAAGGAACAACCGGCTGCGGAACAAGATACCTGACCAATACCCCAACCCCATAAAACAGCCGACCCTATGGATATCATACAACTGCTGCCCGACTCCGTAGCGAACCAAATAGCGGCAGGCGAGGTGATACAGCGTCCCGCCTCCGTAATAAAGGAACTGGTTGAAAATGCCATTGATGCCGGTGCCACTGACATCAGCATACTCGTATGTGATGCCGGCAAGGCGTCAATACAAGTGATTGACAACGGAAAAGGGATGTCCGACACCGATGCGCGACTGTCTTTCGAGCGCCATGCCACATCAAAGATACGTCAGGCGCAAGACCTTTTCAGGCTGCACACCATGGGATTCCGTGGCGAAGCACTCGCCTCAATAGCCGCAGTAGCACAAGTGACATTACAGACACGCACAGCGGACGATGAGATAGGCACACGAATAGTCATAGCAGGCTCGCGATTCACCGGACAAGAAGCGGTATCGTGCCCGGTAGGCACTAACTTCCTCGTGGAGAATCTCTTCTTCAACATACCAGCACGGAGAAAGTTCCTGAAGAGCAATGCGACCGAAATGAACAATATCATGCAGGCATTTGAACGCATGGTACTTGTATATCCCGGAATAAACTTCTCACTATACAGCAACGGTGTGGAGATGAAACAACTGCGGGCGACAAACACCCGCCAGCGCATCATAGACATTTTCGGGAAGCGAATCAACCAGGAACTGCTGCCGGTCAGTGCAGATACAACCATCTGCAACATCACAGGCTTCGTGGGCAAGCCCGAATCGGCCAAGAAGAAAGGCTATCAGCAGTTCTTCTTTGTAAACGGCCGCTACATGAAACACCCCTACTTCCACAAGGCGGTAATGACAGCCTTCGACCGGCTAATACCAAACGGAGAACAGATATCATACTTCATATACCTCACTGTTGACCCACAAGACATTGATGTCAACATACATCCCGTCAAGACAGAGATAAAATTCGACAACGAACGCGACATCTGGCAGATTCTGATGGCGGCAGTACGCGATGCTGTCGGCAAGGTTTCTGACATTACCACACTTGATTTCGATACCGCAGGCAAACCGGACATACCGGTTTTCAATCCCTCTGACGACACGGTAGAGGCACCGCGCATCGACTTCAACCCACAATACAACCCCTTCAGAGCCACATCTGACGACAGCCGTCATTCTTCACCGACACCTAAAACACAAGGCACGACATACACGCCACTGCAGAAGAGCGCAAAAGGATGGGAAGAACTGTTCGGCACACAGGCATCAGCCACAGAACATACGGAAACAGACAAGGAAGCAAACGCTCCCACCCTCTTCAGTTCCAGACTGTCATGGCAAGACGAAAACAATGCAGAAACAGACACACAGGACGTCTATGCCGAACGCACCACAGACCATTACCAGTTGCGTGGCTCATACATCGTAACACAAGTAAAGTCCGGCATGATGATTATCGACCAGCACCGTGCCAGCCAGCGAATACTCTTCGAGCAGTACATGAAGGTACTTGAGACACGGACAGCACACACACAGAAAGTGCTTTTCCCCGAAATGGTACAGTTCCCTCCCTCATACACCCCCTCTCTCGACCGCATCCTCGACGAACTCTGCACGCTCGGCTTCGAGATTACAGACCTCGGAGGAGGCAGTTACGCCATAGCTGGAATACCGGCAGGCCTAGGCGGACTGGACACCGTGAAACTTGTCAACGGCTTAGTGACGGCAGCAATCGACATTGACGCCACAGCTACAGAGCAGATACACCACATACTTGCAGAAGAACTGGCGCGAAAGGCCGCCACACCTTATGGTGAATGCCTATCCAACGAAGACATGGAGACAATGCTCAGACAACTGTTCTCATGCAAGGCACAGAGATACACTGCCGACGGGAAACTGATTCTCTCCGTAATCACCTATGACGAACTCAGCAAACGATTCGGATAAACGGTGGACTGATACATACACTTCGGCTTAAAAGACAATGAAGGCTTGGCAAAAGGGTAGAGATTACACTGTAAAAGGATAGAGATTACACCGTAAAAGGGCCGTAATTACACGGTAAAAGGGCCGTAATTACGATACGGAGAAACGGCATAAGTATCCGGCATGCTGCTTCAAGAGCCGCATCCAAGCAAAAAAAAAACGGCAAAAATGAAAAATTTTTGCAGGAAAACTTGCAGGGTTCAGAAAAACATTGTACCTTTGCACACGCAAATAAGGATTATCCTCATCTGCAATTTGAGTACATACTCTTCAATCGGGCGTTTAGCTCAGCTGGTTCAGAGCGTCTGCCTTACAAGCAGAGGGTCGGCGG
>CAZPNC010000024.1:0-30631 GCA_964587945.1 uncultured Prevotella sp.
CCCCCCCCCCCCCCCCCCCCCCCCCCCCCCCCCCCCCCCCCCCCCCAAGTCTGGGAGACTTTTACGTTAAGGGATATTACAGTACCTTCGCCTTCACGTGAATATAGGTCAATAGTGGCCCCCATGCCATCGGCAATGGCCTTGACCATGGAGAGACCGAGGCCCGTTCCCTGCATGAACTCGTCGAGTTTCACGAAGCGGTTGAACACAATAGCCTGCTTGTCCTGCGGAATGCCGCAACCGGAATCGCGGCAATATATGGTCAGTGTGTCTTCATCGTAACGGAATCCGACATGTATGAAGCCCTGCGCGGTGAACTTTGACGCGTTGTTTACGAAGGCTTCGAATATATGCATGATGTGTTCCACATCGACATTCAATACAAGCGAGTGCAGCGGAGTGTCTATCCTGTATTTCACCGCAGGGTCAATGATGTACTTTCTCATTTCCTCTGCCTTCTTACGGAAGACCTTGGCGAAGTCCACTTCGGTGTTACGTATGACAATACCCTCTGTATCTATCTTCGACATCTGGAGTATCGTATCGACAAGACTGAGAAGCATCGTGCAGTTATGGGCCATTATTCCCACATATTGTTGCTGCTCTTCTTCCGTGATAGGGTACGACATTATCTCTGCAAAGCCGTTGATGGCGTTGAGAGGTGTACGCAGTTCGTGCGTCATGCTGGCCAGGAATAGTGTCTTCTGGTGGCCGGAGTTCTTCGCTTTTGCTGTCTCCTCGCGCAGTTTCTGCTGTGTGGAGGCATAACTTGTGACATCACACCGTATGCCTGAGAAGCCTATGAAATTGCCTTCGGCATTATAATCGGGCAGTATGTGGATATCAAACCACTGGTCTTTATATTCGGGCGCTGTCTGTTTAAGGTGTCTCGTGACATTCACCGTATGCGAGAAGCTCTTCTCTGGTGTCTGCATCGCTGTCAGGAACTCCTCCCTTCCTCCGTCGGCTATGCTGTCTGCATAGTCCTTTATGGCTATTTTCCTTTCATATATGATTCCGTCTCTTGACAGTTCGAAGTAGTCATTTCCCAGTCTCCACCTGAAAGAGTTCATGTTGTTGTGTGCCATCAGGAACCTAAGTTCAGACTGATACTGCTCCAGCTTTGCCTTTGTTTCTTTCAATTCGGCATCTATAACGGCCGTATTTTTCCTCAGCAGGCGTTCCTCCTCTATGTCCGAGATGACTATAACATAGCCTTTGGCTGCGCGCATGTCTCTTTCTACGGTACGGATTTTCACTTCCACGGTCTTCCTTAGGTTCAGTTCCGGTATGTCAAGCGGCGCACAGAACCATACATCTATGTTCCTTTTAAGCATCAGGCCGTTGAATTTCACACACAACTCCCTGATTCTTGTATTCATAAGGAACTCCTTTGCACGTTCCTGTCCGTCAACGTTGAATATATCGTAGAACGCATTGTTGGCGCTTACCAGATACCCATGGTTATCATAGCAGGCTATGCCGAAGTCCGTACGTCCCGTAAAGTCAATGTTTTCCTGTAATGTCAGGTCGAGGCGTTTGCGCTCTCTGAAGCGTTCTGTCTCGTCAATAATGACGAGATATACATATACCGGTTTGCCTTTGCGGCACTTCACCATCGGGTGTGCAGCTATATTGCGCCACGCACCTGATGTATCGTCGGGGTACTGCGCCCTGAAATGCATCACGGACAGTTGTGTCTGCCCTTCATCCACTTGCTTAACGGCTTCGTATATGATACCGATGTCACGCGGATGCACCATGCTCATGTAGTCGCCGTATGATTTTCCTTTTCTCGAAAGGTGCGTTCCGGCTATGTTGTATATCCACCTTCGTCGCACGTTGCATACAAGCAACTGGCACTGTGCCAACTCTATGCTCATGCGTGCTATGGTTCTGAACTCCGACTCAAGCCTGTGTGACAAGGTGGAACGCAGCACTATAAGCACCACTATGACAAAGGCTACGGCCAAGACGGCAAACAACGTTACACGCATATTATCCGAAGACTCATGCTTCGGATTGCCGCTCAGCCATTTGTCAAGTATCGGCTGGTACTGATCCGTGGCCTGTATGTGCAGCAATATGCGGTCAAGGTTGTGCAACAGCAACGTGTCACAGCTGAAAAAGCGGAAGTTACTTTCCGGCACGTCTATGCGTTCTATCTTCAACTGGTCCTCAATCCCGTACTTTCTCACAAGATTTTTCAGCACGACCTCGTCCCCTATGAAGTACTTTATTTTCTTTTGCAGCAACTGGTTGACGGCATCGCTGTAGTCAATGCTTTCAAGTTGGAACGGCACATTGTCTTTAAAGCAGTCGCGTAGGTAGTAATACGTGTGACTCGGCTTGTTAACTGTCACCGTATCCTTGTCTCTTAGCAGCATGATGCTGCGCAACATCGGGGTGGCGTTGCGTCTTAGCACCGCCACATCGTATTCCGCCACCACGGACCTCCCCTTCCATACGCCCTTCATGGCCGGCAGGTTGTCTATCTCAACGGTCAGCTGTGCCGTTCCTGCCACAAGCTGCCTATGCACCTCGGCACGGTCCATCATGCGTATTTCGTGGGCTACATGGAAGTAGGAGAACAGTTGGTGCAGCAGATCCACGATGAGTCCGTCGGGCCTCCCCTCGTCATTGACGTAAGAGAAAGGCGGAAGCATCCAGTTCAGAGCTATCACAAGCGGGTGCTGCTTTGTGTACTTTATGCCGAAAGGGGCGGTAGTACTGTATATCTTTTCCCTCTGTGAAGGAGTGTAGTCCCTCAACTTCACGTGCAGATCGGAGTCGGTTGCTATATCCACGTCTTGCGCACGACCTATGCCACCCGCCACCATGATGATGGTGGCGGCAAGTATAAACCGCAAGATGCGTATGGAAATCATATTGTATTTCATTGCTTGAACTTGGTTAGGACACCGTAGTCTGTTGCCGGCCAAGACATAATCGGCCGGCAGTTGCTCTACGATGTCTTAAGAGATTCCTCTTCGTTGCCTGTCTCCTGATTGTTCATTTGTTTTTTTATCGGCAGCCGCACGTATATGCTTATTCCCCTTCCTGGAGTGGAATCTATATCCATTCCTCCTCCCAGCAGTTTCACAAGAGCCTTGCATATCGGCATTTCAAGACCCGACACGTTCTGCCGCTGCTCCTCCACAGCATACGCTTCGCCCATGTGTGGCTCATAGAGGCGGTTGAAAACGGCTGGCGGTATGCCATGCCCGGTATCCTCGACCACAAGTGACAGCGTCTCCCTGAGGTACATATATCGCACGGTGAGCGTGCCTACCTGCGTATAACGTGCCGACAGGGCCACTATCTCATGCAGTATGCGGGTAATCATCTTGATGTCACCGTAGAGCGGCAGGCAGTCATAGGCTTCCTCCACCTTATAGGTTACGGTAGGGACATGGTAGTTGGCGATGACAGAATTGGCGGTATCGCGGAACAGTGGCACGAAGTCCAGCGGCTCTTTGTTGACAGGCTGCAGTCCTGCCTCAATGCGCGACAGCAGAAGTGTATCGTCTGAAATCATTATAAGACGCTCAATGTTGGATGTTATGCCCTTGATACTGTTTATCCTCACATTATCAGCGGCACCCTTCTCCAGCAGCCGTATGTTCTGCAGAATGTTGAAAAGCGGCTGGAGCATGGAGAATGATGAGTTCTTCAGGAACTCACTTTGCAGCATCTCCGCCTCACGGACCTTCTTTGTCTCCTCCTCAAGTTTGAACTGGGCACGGAGCGGGGCGGTGATATCGCGGCATGTACCGAAATAGTTTGCAATGTTACCGTTACTGTCATAGACGGGGCGAAGATGGAAAAGGAAATGCCGGTGGTCACCGTTACCGTCACGCAGGCGTGTCTTCACCACTGCGTTTATTTCCGAACGGTATAGACGGTCGAGCTTGTGGAACACCTTGAATACACGGATGATGTGACTGCTGTCAGTCAGTTTCAGCATCTGGAGCTGTGACAGGCGCGGCAAGTGCTTTGTTTCGCCGCGTGAATATATGAGGAGTTCCTTCTTATATGGATGGTAACGCAGAATCCATATATCACTTACGGCAAGGGCATAGTTGCGGTTGCGCCGCAAGAGCTGCCTCCCCTTCTGCATGTCTTTGGCTCTGCGACTGTTGGCCTTCAGTTGCCTTTGGGCCTGTACGGCAGTTGTCTGGTCATAGATGAACACCATGTAATTGATGACATTGCCTTTCCTGTCGAAGTTCTTAATGAAATGTACATAGTAGAATCCCACACTGGCAATGGCCTTTTTGTCCCTGCCGATATCCGACTCGCGTAAATATCCTGTCATGGCATTGGGCAAAGGATTGTAATACTTGCTGTTGGCATATCTCACACTACGAATATCCCTGCCTTCCACCTTGGCACAGAACCGCAGGTCATGTGGGCAGTTGGCGATGTCTATTTCCTCCAGCAGGTCCACGTCATGCACGGTGTATCCCTCGGCAAGGAACGCCTCGGGGTTATCAATGCCTAACTTCATATATCCCACATCGTTCAGTCCGACGAGGTTTCCGTCCTTGTCGAAACGCATCATGACGCCCGGCGATATGAGCAGTGCGGTATTGTAGCGTTCGCGCAGCATCATCAAACGGTCTCCCACCGACTTGTTGTCGGTAATGTCATGCTGAACTCCGCAGACGAGGTGCGTCTTGCCATACTCGTCACGCAACTCCTTGATGCTCACCTCAACGTCAATAACCTTCTCCGGATTGTCAACAGAGTAGCAGCGCACGGTCTCCATAACCGTCGTACTTTCATTTGAAAGAAGTTTTATGACGCGTGCATGGATGATGTTGAAGTCGTTGTCAGGATAGAAACGCGAGAATTCAAAAGAGCTGTATTCTTCTTCCACCAGTCCGTTTGCAGTCATCCATGCGTAGCGGCGTGTAGAGGGGGAATAGACCCAGACATGCATCTTGTTTGAATCCAGTACAAGAGCCATCTGTGAACACAATGTTTCCAGAGTGTTACCTAAATAGTAGTGGCGGTGACGGTAGCGTCTTATGCCGTGGTACGCCAACACACCTATGACTAAACATAGGAAGGTTACGGCGAATGGCGTGATGCGGACATCGTAACTCTCAGCACGTCCCGGAGTCCTCCATTTATCCTTCAGTCGGTCTATCTCGCCCTCTTTCTGCATCAGCAGGCAGACGCTGTCAACACGAGCCAGCAGCACGGTGTCGCCTGACATGAAGCGGTAATCTCCTGTCTCCACACTGACAGGCACCGCTACGAAACGGTCTCCAATGTTGTACTTGTTTATGAACCACTCCATCATTACCTTGTTCCACACGGCTCCGCCTGTACCATTAGTGACTTCGCGCAGCATCTCTGTCTCCATATTGGACACTATGGTGAATATGCTGTCAGGGAACCCCTGCTGGCGCAGGTAATGCCACGGGTGGCTGTTTCTTCTTACCACGAGTTTACGGTTGCGCAACTGGTTCTGGGTGATGAAGCCTACAGAGTCGGCACGCGGCACGAGCATGCTGTACCTGTTACTGCAGACAGTCACTTTACCAAAACGGCCGAAGGGAGCGTTATAGTCCGCCACCACGCCGAGGGATAAGTCGGCACTGTCGGACTGCAAATCCTCGCGGGCCCTTTCCAGACTACGCAGGCGTATCTTCAACGGTATGCGCAGGCGGCGCATAATCTTAGTGACGAGATCCACGTTGAAGCCTTTAGGCTCTCCGTTGTCAGCGAGATAAACGTAAGGCCACATATTCCACGAATCTTCATATATTAATGGATGCGCTGCATCGTACCGCCGGCCATGTCCGCCCATATCAACGGCAGATGCAGAGGCAGAGCTTCCCCACCTCCACTGCATCTGGGTATCGGTTTCGGTATTTCCGGAACCGCCGCTTTTTGCATGGCCTGCCAATGCCGCCAAACATATATGGCTGCAAAGGAGGATGGTTATGTACAATCTACGCTTCATGTAGTTTCTTAGGAAAAACAAGGCTATTAGTATACAGTCTTTTTATTGAGACAGGTAGAAGAAATTGTTCAGGGTTGCCGGGGTTTACGGCTGTGGCCGGAACATAATCGCTGTCCTGCCTTTTTAGGTCTGCCCTGCAAAAGGGCTGCTTTCATGTTGCGAAAAGGCCTTGTTCACATTGTGAAAAGGGCACTTTCATACAGTGAAAGAAATGCTTTTACAATGGTGGTAGTATTCCACCGTTGTTAGGATACTATTACTCCCCCGTCTTGCCCCTTTCTTTTTGAGCAGGACGGAGGAGCAACGTGTTTCATTAGTCAGCCAGCTTTGCCTTTATGAACTGTCTGTTCAGACGGGCAATATTGGCTATAGATTCATTCTTAGGGCATACGGCTTCACAGGCACGTGTGTTGGTGCAGTTGCCGAAACCGAGCTCGTCCATCTTGGCAACCATAGCCTTTGCACGCTTGGCAGCCTCTGGCAGTCCCTGTGGCAGGAGTGCAAGCTGTGACACCTTGGAGCTGACGAAGAGCATGGCAGAGCCGTTCTTGCAGGCAGCCACGCAGGCTCCGCAACCTATGCAGGTAGCGCAGTCCATAGCCTCGTCGGCGTTTTCCTTAGGTATGAGGATAGCGTTGGCATCCTGTGCCTGTCCGGTACGGATGGATGTGTAGCCTCCTGCCTGTATGATTTTGTCAAAGGCGGAACGGTCGACCATACAGTCTTTGATGACAGGGAAACCTGCTGAACGCCAAGGTTCAACGGTTATGATGTCGCCATCATTGAACTTACGCATATAGAGCTGGCATGTTGTTGCGCCGCGCTCGGTCTTTCCGTGTGGTGTGCCGTTGATGTAGAGTGAACACATGCCGCAGATGCCTTCGCGACAGTCGTGGTCGAAGACGAACGGTTCCTTGCCTTGGCCGATGAGTTGTTCGTTCATCATGTCGAGCATCTCAAGGAATGAGGTGTCGTCAGGAATGTTCTTCATTAACTGCTCATCAAAATGTCCCTTGTCTTTCGGGCCATTCTGCTTCCAGAATTTTACTGTTACTGTTATGTTCTTAGCCATAGTGGAATGGTAGCCCCCCACCCTTCCTCCCCCGTGGGGGAGGCGTGAATACGTGTTAAGGGTTGTCAGAGGCTTCTTTTTTATTGTTTGACAATTATCCCTGCATGGGCACCGCCTTGCTGGAAGGCCGTTGCCGTGGCATAAGGATTGTTAGATGGCGGGTGCTGTAAATTCCCGCCGCAGCATTGAGTGAGTGCGGGTCTGCAGGCGTTTTGCAAGGCCAATGTACAGAACCCGGCATAATACGTTTGTCCCTATTTCCGCCCTCCCCTCGGGGAGGGACGGGGAGGGGGCTCTTAATTCTTATAGTTACGTGTCTGAACCTTTATTATCTCGTACTCCAAAGGCTCTTTTGAGAGTTCAGGAGCGTTCTCGTCGCTCTTCTGGTACTCCCAGCAGCCTACGTAGAAGAAGTTCTGGTCGTCGCGCTTTGCCTCGCCTTCCTCCGTCTGGTGCTCCTCGCGGAAGTGGCCGCCGCATGATTCCTCACGGTGCAGTGCGTCGTAGGCTATGAGTTCGCCCATGACGATGAAGTCACGAAGGTGGATGGCCTTGTCGAGTTCCACGTTGAGACCTTCCTTTGTGCCGGGCACATAGAGGTTCTCGTTGAACTCCTTACGCAGTTTGGAAAGCATCTTCAGACCTTCTTCAAGACCTTCCTTGGTGCGTCCCATGCCTACGTGTTCCCACATGATGTGGCCGAGCTCCTTGTGCAGTGAGTCAACACTGCGCTTGCCCTTGATGCCCATCAGACGGTCTGTCTCTGCCTGTACGGCCTTCTCCGCATCCACAAACTCAGGCATATCGGTAGAAAGACGTGGCCAGATGGCCTGGTCGGCGAGGTAGTTCTGAATGGTGTAAGGCAATACGAAGTAACCGTCAGCAAGACCTTGCATGAGGGCTGACGCACCGAGACGGTTGGCACCGTGGTCGGAGAAGTTGCATTCGCCGATGGCAAAGAGACCCGGGATGTTTGTCTGCAGTTCGTAGTCTACCCACAGACCGCCCATGGTGTAGTGGATGGCAGGGAATATCATCATCGGATGATAGTACTGTATGCCGTTCGCTGTCTTTGCAAGTTCGCCCGGATTGACGTCTGTTATCTCCTCGTACATATCGAAGAGGTTGCCGTAACGCTGGCGTATCTCGTCAATGCCGAGACGCTGTATGGATTCAGAGAAGTCGAGGAACACGGCGAGACCGGTGTTGTTCACGCCGAAACCCTTGTCGCAACGCTCCTTGGCTGCACGGCTTGCCACGTCACGTGGTACAAGGTTGCCGAATGCAGGATAGCGACGCTCAAGGTAATAGTCGCGGTCTTCTTCCGGTATCTCATAGCCCTGCTTGGTGCCTGCCTGCAAAGCCTTGGCGTCTTCGGGTTTCTTTGGCACCCAGATGCGGCCGTCATTACGCAGTGACTCTGACATAAGGGTCAGCTTGGACTGGTTGTCTCCGTGTACAGGTATGCAGGTAGGGTGTATCTGTACGTATGAAGGGTTGGCGAACATTGCGCCCTTGCGGTAAGCCTGTATGGCTGCGGTGCAGTTGCATCCCATGGCGTTGGTGGAGAGGAAGTATGTGTTTCCGTATCCGCCTGTTGCCAGTACCACGGCGTTTGCAGTGAAACGCTCCAGCTTTCCGGTAACGAGGTTCTTGGCAATGATGCCGCGTGCCTTGCCGTCAACGATTACCACGTCTTCCATTTCATAGCGGGTGAACAGCTTCACTGTGCCGGCATGTACCTGGCGTGAGAGTGAAGAGTAGGCTCCGAGCAGCAGCTGCTGGCCGGTCTGACCCTTTGCATAGAATGTACGTGACACCTGTGCGCCGCCGAAAGAACGGTTGGCGAGCATGCCGCCGTACTCACGTGCGAATGGTACTCCCTGTGCCACGCACTGGTCTATGATGTTGTTTGACACCTCGGCAAGGCGGTACACGTTTGCCTCACGGGCACGGTAGTCGCCGCCTTTCACTGTGTCGTAGAACAGACGGTACACGGAGTCGCCGTCGTTCTGGTAGTTCTTGGCTGCATTGATGCCTCCCTGCGCTGCAATGGAGTGTGCGCGGCGCGGTGAGTCCTGTATGCAGAAGTCGAGGACATTGAAGCCCATCTCGCCCAATGAGGCTGCGGCGCTGGCGCCTGCAAGGCCTGTTCCTATGACGATGACGTCGAGTTTCAGTTTGTTCTTGGGGTTTACAAGGCGCTGGTGTGCCTTGTAATTGGCCCACTTCTCGGCCACCGGCCCCTCGGGTATGCGTGAATTTAATGTCTTAGCCATTTTCTTTGTTTGTTTTTGATGATAGTTTCTCCGGCCGCCATACAACACGCCGCATTACGGCAGGTGGCACTGGCAGGCAGGAAATGAAAGTTTTAGCAGCAGCCGAAAGCGCTACCGATATAGAAACGTACCACTACTGCGGCGAAACCGAGGCAGAGGAGTGTGACATAGGCGATGCCTATCACCTTCCAGCGGCAGAACCATATTTTGCCATTGAGTCCCAGTGTCTGCAGCGCACTCCAGAAACCGTGGGTGAGGTGGAACCAAAGGGCGGCAATCCAAACGAGGTAAAGTGCCACATAACCGCCGCAGGAGAATGTCTGCTGAATCCAGTAAGCACCGTCAGCGGCACGGTCAATGCCGTCGGCTTGGAGCAACTCGACAAGCATCATCTTTGCCCAGAAGTTATAAAGGTGCACCAACAGGCCCACAATGACAATGAGTCCGAGAACCAGCATGTTCTGGCTCGCCCACTCTACCTTGCCCGGTTTGTCGGTGACAGCATAACGCTCGCTGCCGCGGGCAGACCTGTTCTGCATCGTTAGAATGAACGCATAGACGAGGTGAACGACTGCCAATGCAGCAAGACCGAGCGTTGCAACAACTGCATACCAGTTGGCTCCGAGGAACTCACAGATGACATTGTAGGCGTCTCCGGAAAAGAGTGCCACGACGTTCATTGCCATGTGGAATGTTAAGAACAGGATAAGGCAGATACCGGTAACGGACATCAGTACCTTCTTTCCGATTGATGAATTAAATAACCACATAAGTTTTTTTGTTTGTTGTTAAGATAAAAATATAGTTTTTGAAATTGTTCAGATTAACAGCGGTATCTTCATAACAAGCCTTTTACGCACAAAAATAATGCAGACGGACAATGCCAACTGCACAATTAACGTACTTTCGAAATATGAGAACGCGCACAAAATATCCTTTTGTGTCGGCAAAATTAATATAAAAAAGCGAAATCACAAAGCAAAATGCAAAGAATTTGAGAAAAATTACTTACTTTTGCAAAATAATTTTAAACTTCATGTGGTTTTAGCAACTAAACATTGCAATTTTTTTCTGTATGCAATTACATTATGATGTCATAGTGGTCGGAGGCGGCCACGCTGGATGTGAGGCTGCCCATGCGGCCGCAAGGACCGGGGCAAGGACGTGTCTCGTGACGATGGATATGAACAAGATTGCCCAAATGTCGTGCAACCCGGCAGTGGGAGGCATAGCAAAAGGGCAGATAGTACGTGAGGTTGACGCACTCGGAGGAGGCATGGGACTGGTAACAGACGCCACTGCCATACAGTTCCGGATGCTGAACAAGTCCAAAGGGCCGGCCATGTGGTCGCCAAGGGCACAGTGCGACAGAGGACAGTTTATATGGCAATGGCGCACAATGCTGGACAAAACACCGAACCTTGACATCTGGCAGGACCAGGCAGAGGAACTGATTTGCGAAACCAACACCCCCCAACCCCAAACCAACAACCCCAAACCAACAACCCCAAACCAACAACCCCAAACCCGAATAACAGGCATCCGCACCGTATGGGGCGTGGAACTGCTTGCGCCATCCGTTGTCATTACCGCAGGGACATTCCTCAACGGACTGATGCACATAGGCCGGAAGATGGTGCCGGGAGGCCGTTGTGCGGAACCGGCAGCACTGCATCTCACAGAGAGCATCACTGCACTCGGCATCCGTTCCGACAGGATGAAGACAGGAACGCCTGTACGCATTGACAGCAGGTCGGTGCATTTCGAGGATACGGAGGTGCAGCCCGGCGAGGATGTGACATCCATGTTCAGTTACATGAATACGCAACAAGCAATGGAAGCGGCCGGAAAGACTCTGCTGCCATGCTGGACATTCAACACCACTCCGGAGTGTCACGAGATGCTTCGCAGCGGACTGGCGGACTCGCCGCTGTTCAATGGGCAGATACAGTCTATCGGCCCACGCTACTGTCCGTCAATAGAAACGAAACTGGTGACATTCGCCGGCAAGGACCATCATCCGCTTTTCCTCGAACCTGAGGGGACGGACACGAACGAGATGTACCTTAACGGGTTCTCGTCATCGCTGCCGATGGAGATACAACTGAAAGCGCTAAGGCTGATACCTGCACTGCGCGATGTACGCATCTACCGTCCGGGGTACGCCATAGAGTATGACTTCTTCGACCCTACACAACTGTCCCACTCGCTGATGTCAAAGAAATGCGACGGCCTTTTCTTCGCAGGACAGG
Organism: uncultured Prevotella sp.; assembly: GCA_964587945.1. Lineage (GTDB taxonomy): Bacteria > Bacteroidota > Bacteroidia > Bacteroidales > Bacteroidaceae > Prevotella. The sequence goes on from CAZPNC010000024.1 coordinate 11,581, forward strand.
TTAACGGCACTACCGGTTATGAGGAGGCAGCGGGACAAGGACTGGTGGCCGGAGTCAATGCGGCACTGTTCGCCGGACGCTGCGGAAGCGGTACTGCATCGGCATCATCGTCTGAATTCACCCTGCACCGTGACGAAGCGTATATCGGTGTCCTCATAGACGACCTCGTGACGAAGGGCGTTGACGAACCTTACAGGATGTTCACCTCACGCGCCGAATACCGCATCTTGTTAAGACAGGATGACGCTGACGCACGGTTGACGAAGAAATCTCATGACATCGGTCTCGCCACTTCTGCCCGCCTCGACTGGTTTATGGAGAAGAAGGCACACGTTGATGCTATCATTGAGTTCTGCAACGTCACCAACGTAAAGCCACGACAGGTTAACTCCGCCCTTGCATCCATGGGTACCACTCCGCTGTCTGCCGGCTGCAAACTGAGCGAACTGGTTGCACGTCCCGGCATTTCCATCAAACAACTTGGCGAAGTGCTGCCACGTCTGAAAGAAAAACTGATGGCACCTGATAACCGCCACGATGAAATAGCCGAGGCGGCAGAAATAAATCTGAAGTACAAAGGATACATAGACCGCGAGAAAATCACCGCAGAGAAAATGCACCGACTGGAGAATGTCCGCATCAAAGGGCACTTCGACTACGAGAACATCGCCAGCATATCAACGGAAGCACGACAGAAGCTGAAGGCGATAGACCCCGAAACTCTCGCTCAGGCATCCCGCATTCCGGGCGTTTCTCCATCAGATATAAATGTGATGCTAATTCTTATGGGGCGATAATGCTGCGAATGGTTTAGGGTTGTCGGTGTTTGGTTGTCGGTGTTTGGGTTGTTGATTGTAGGTGTTTTGGTCGTAGGTTATCGGTCTTTAGGTCGTAGGTTATCGGTCTTTCAATAAAAACAAACGAGCGATAACGAAATTTACGGGGTATCAAGACGTCCGGAACACAAAGAAAAATCACCATCCCCCCACCGCAAAAGGCCCATAACCTACACCCCAAACACCCATAACCAATAACCAAGCGCAGCGCAACCGACAACCGAACGTAGCGTCCCCTACAGCCAAGCGCAGCGACCCCATCAATCGAGTGTAGCACAACAGCGTTCCACGTGGAACAGCCTCATTAAAGCATTACTTGAATGACGCGCATAAATCGCTGAAAATAGACGTTTTAACCACATAAAGTTTCACGTGAAACGTTAACCGTTTCACAAAAGGCACATGACGAAACAAGACAACGAACAGCGCCTCGAAAGGCTCAAAAACATAGTCCTCAGCATGCCTGAGAAGCCCGGTTCATACCAGTACTATGACGCCTCCGGAACAATAATATATGTGGGTAAGGCCAAGAACCTAAAGAGGCGTGTCTCCTCCTACTTCCATAGAGAAGTGGACAGGTTCAAGACCAAGGTGCTGGTGTCTAAAATATGCAACATAACATACACCGTAGTCAACACAGAAGAGGACGCGCTACTGCTCGAAAATGCACTCATAAAGAAGTATAATCCGCGCTATAATGTGCTATTAAAAGACGGAAAGACCTACCCTTCCATCTGCATTACGGGCGAATTTTACCCACGTATTTTCAAGACAAGGAACATAAACAAAAAGTATGGGCAATACTATGGGCCATACTCCCATTCAGGTTCGATGTACACTGTCCTTGACCTCATCAAGAAGTTGTACAAGCCCCGCACCTGCCGCCTTCCTTTAACGCCCGAAAGTGTAAAGGAAGGGCGTTATAAACCATGTCTGGAGTACCACATAAAGAACTGTTGCGCACCTTGCATAGGGCAGCAGTCATGGCAGGATTACCAGCAAAATATCACCATGGCAAGGGAGATTTTGCAGGGAAATACACGTATTCTGAGTACCGCAGTATACGGAAAAATGATGGAGGCAGCGGCAGATTTGCGCTTTGAAGAGGCAGAAATGCTCAAAAGACAGTACCTGCTGATAGAGCAATTCTGCGCGAAAAGCGAGGTCGTTAGCCACACAATAAACGATGTAGACGTGTTCTGCATAGACGATGACGATGCTAAAAGCAACGCATTCATTAACTATATGCACGTCACAAACGGCACAATCAACCAGTCTTTCACATACGAATACAAACGGAAACTGGACGAAACAGACGCAGAACTGCTCCTTTCTGCCATCATTGAGATACGCAGCAGGTTCAAAAGCAAGGCAAGAGAGACCATCGTACCGTTTGATATTGACTGGAAAATGGAGGAAACAACGTTCTTCGTGCCACAGAGAGGCGACAAATACCACCTTTTGGAACTGTCACAAATGAACTGCAGGCAGTACCGTTTTGACCGTCTGAAACAGGCCGACAAACTCAATCCGGAGCAGAAATACACCCGTCTTATGAAGGAATTGCAGGAGAAACTGAAACTGCATAAACTGCCTTACACGATAGAACTGTTCGACAATTCCAATATCTCCGGCACCGATGCCGTGGCAGGTTGTGTGGTCTACAAGGGCATGAAACCATCAAAAAAGGACTACCGCAGGTACAATATAAAGACCGTCACGGGCCCCGATGACTATGCAAGCATGAAGGAAGTGGTGGGAAGACGTTACAAATGCTTCTCCACAGGCCACGAAAACGACGGAAAAGATGCGGAACAGACGCTGCCGGACCTCATCATCACCGATGGCGGTGTAGGACAAATGAACATTGTCCGCGAGGTCGTAGAGGACGAATTAGGGCTTAAAATACCCATCGCCGGCCTTGCCAAGGACGACCGTCACCGCACCAACGAACTGCTGTTCGGCTTTCCGCCGCAGACGGTGCAGCTGAAGGCGGAGAGTGAACTCTTCCGACTGCTGACACAGATGCAGGATGAGGTTCACCGCTATGCCATCACCTTCCACCGTGAAAAACGCTCAAAGCACGCCCTACATAGCGAACTGGACGACATAAAGGGCATCGGTCCAAAGGCCATAGAAGCATTGATAAAGTCGTTCAAGAGCGTGAAAAGGATAAAGGAAGCGGCCCTTTCCACATCCCGCCAAGGCGAGATAACGGATATTTTAGGGCAGGCAAAAGGAAAGATATTGACAGATTATTTCACGGAGAAGGCACAACAACATCAGGGAGATGACCAAACAACCTTGTAAAAGAGGCCAAATCACCCTGTAAAAGCGGCCAAATAGCCTTGTAAAAACGACCAAATTACAACATAATTAAGATATACAATGGAAGAAGTAAGAAGAATCATTGCCGAGAAAGCAGCAGAAAACGACACCGTAGACGTGAAGAGATTTCTTTTCGGCAGCATCGAGTTCACCACCCTAAAATGCACCGACAGCGAGCAATCCGTCATGGCTTTCGTTGACCGTGTGAACCGTTGGGACGATGAAAAGCCCGACCTTCCCCACCCGGCCACCATCTGCGTTTACCCATGTTTCGCAAGCATCGTCAACGAATGCCTTGAGGTAGAGGGCGTGGAAATAGCATGCGTAAGCGGTTCTTTTCCCTCATCACAGACATTCTTGGAGGTGAAGATAGCAGAAACGGCATTGGCCATAAAGGACGGTGCCACCGAGATAGACATGGTCATGCCCGTAGGCAAGTTCCTCGCAGGCGACGATGAAGGCGTAACAGACGAGATTCGCGAGATGAAGGCTGTCTGCGGAGCGGACATTCCGCTGAAAGTGATACTGGAAACGGGCTGTCTGAAGACCCCGGAGAACATCCGCAAAGCCTCTTTTCTTGCCATGAACGCCGGTGCGGACTACATAAAGACGAGTACCGGCAAAGAGACCGTATCGGCCACTCCCGATGCCGCCTACGTGATGTGCCAGTGCATCAAGGAATACTTCGAACAGACAGGCCGCAGGGTTGGCTTCAAGCCTGCAGGAGGCATCAACACAAGCATGGATGCAGTGATTTACTACACCATCGTAAAGGAGGTTCTTGGCAAGGAATGGCTCACCAACAAACTGTTCAGACTGGGCACTTCACGGCTGGCAGACGTGCTGATAGCGGAGATTTAAGTCTTCATAAAACACAAAAAAAGAGACACACGATTGTGCGTCCCTATATAAAAGGTTGTCATGAGTTGCCATGGTTGCAGTAAATCCATAAGCATCAAATTGCAGATGCAGAAGGAAACAACAGGCACAACTTGTGACAACCTCTCCACAAGATGCACGGTTGTGCATCTCTTTCAGAAATCAAGTATTCCCTATTACTTGTTCCTCTTTATTATATATTCGAGGTAAGCCTTCAGCGCATACTTTATTCCGCTGTCCCCCACCCTCTGTTCTATGAAATCCAGAGCCTGCCGGTGCAGGTTCTCCATCACCTTTTCGGCGTATTCAATGCCACCGTTTTCCTTCGTGAAAGCCACCAGTTCCGCTATCTCCGACGGCGTAGCGGAATGCTCTTTCACCCTCTGTGCAAGAGTAGTCATGGCATTGTTCTGCGCCTTCAGCAAAGCATGGATTACGGGCAGTGTCAGTTTCCCTTCCACCATGTCATTGCCTGTCGGTTTACCTATTTCCTGACTGTCATAATAGTCGAAGATATCGTCACGAATCTGGAATATAATCCCCAGTTGCTGGCCGAACATCCTTGCCGCCTCCGTGTCTTCTTCAGAAGCCGATACAGACATCGCCCCCATGGCGCAACAAGCCTCGAAGAGTGCCGCCGTCTTCATCTTTATCACGTCATAATACGCCTCTTCGCTGATGGCAACCGAGCCATTACTTGTAAGTTGCAGTATCTCTCCGTTAGACAGCGTCTGCCCCAGTCTGGCAAGGTATTCCACTATACGCAGATTCCCCGTCATAGAGACGTTCAGCAGTGCCGTAGAAAGGATGTAGTCTCCCACGAGAACGGCCACCTTGTTATCATAAACGGCATTTACACTGGCCTGTCCCCTGCGCTCTTCCGACTCATCCACTATGTCGTCATGCACCAGAGAGGCAGTATGAAGCAGTTCAAGTCCAAGGGCGGCACGGTATGTCGTCTCCGTCACCGTACCGAAATTACGCGCCAAAAGGAGTATGAGAATCGGGCGCATACGCTTTCCTGCACGCCGGCGTATGTAGTCAAGGGCTATGGATAGTTGCCCGTCGCTATGGTTAAGGGAATCGGAAAACATCCTGTCGAAGACCGCAAGCTGCTGCTCAATGGGTTGTCGTATTATTGATAGATAGTCTTTCATAAACGTCTAATAATGTGCAAAATTACAAAAAAACTTTGGTTTTTAATCATACAAATAGGCTTAATTGAAAAAATATTAGTAATTTTACATCCAAATATGCTTTTTCAAATTAAGCTATAAGGAAAAGCTACCACTTCAATACATATAAAATGCCAGAAAAATTATTCCTCATAGATGCCTACGCTCTGATATACCGCAGTTATTATGCACTAATCCGTGCCCCTCGCATCAACTCAAAAGGTCTGAATACAAGTGCCATAATGGGTTTCTGCAACACCCTTAACGAGGTGCTGCAGAAGGAGAATCCTACACACATAGCCGTAGCCTTTGACCACGGCAAGACCTTCCGCCACGATGTATTCCCTGCATACAAGGCCCAACGTGAGGAGACTCCTGAGGACATCAGACTGTCTATACCGATAATAAAAGACATACTCACGGCCTACCGCATACCCATTCTACAAGTGGACGGGTTCGAGGCTGACGACGTTATAGGCACAGTGGCCGGACTGGGCGAACGCAGCGGCATGGAGGTTTATATGCTGACACCCGACAAGGACTATGCACAACTGGTGACAGAGCATATCAAAATGTATCGCCCCAAGCACGGCGGAGGCTACGAGGTAATGGGGCCTGCGGAGGTATGCGCCAAGTATGGCATCCATAATGCGGGGCAGGTCATTGACCTTCTCGGACTGATGGGCGATGCTTCTGACAACTTCCCCGGCTGCCCTGGCGTGGGAGAGAAGACTGCGGCAAAACTGATTGGCGAATACGGAAGCATTGACGGACTGCTGGCAAACACCGCATCACTGAAGGGCAAGATGAAGGAAAAGGTGGAAACGGCAGTGGACGATATAAAGATGTCGAAGTTCCTCGCCACCATTCGCACCGACGTGCCAACGGACATTGCACTCAACGACATGGCTGTGCAATCACCCGACGAGGACAAACTGAGTGAAATCTTCGCAGAATTGGAGTTCAAGGCCTTTGCCGATAGAATATTGAACAAACCGAAACAAGTGCAAAAAACAGTTAACAAGCAGCTTGATTTCTTTACAGAATATACGTCCGATGGGGAAGAACGCGAAAAAAACGAACCAGAATTGCGTTTTAATTCCGATACGGCAAAATACGTTTTAGTTGACACAGAGGAAGATATGAAGGTTCTTTGCGGTCGTTTGGCCAACGCAAAAGAATTTTGTTTTGACACAGAGACCACCTCAACCAATGCGATAGACGCTGAACTTGTCGGTTTGAGCTTTGCCCTTCAGGAAAACGAGGCCTACTACATCCCGGTGCCCCCTACCCGCCCCGAAGCGGAGAAGGTGGTGGGACTGTTTCGCGATGCCTACGAAAATGCACACTCGGTAAAGGTTGCGCAAAATGCGAAATACGACATTACGGTTCTCCGTCACTATGGCATTGAGTTGAAAGGAGAACTGTGGGACACCATGGTGGCACACTATCTCATCAACCCTGAACTGCGACACAACATGGACTACATGGCGGAGACGCTGCTGGGATATAAGACCATCCACATAGAAGAACTCATAGGGCCAAAGGGTCGCGTACAGAAATCAATGCGTGACGTGGACATCATGACCGTGAAAGACTATGCGGCGGAGGATGCCGACATAACACTACGGCTGAAAAACAAACTTGAACCGATGCTCAACGAGAAAGGAGCGATGCAGTTGTTCAAGGAAGTGGAGATGCCACTCATACCTGTTCTGGTCGAGATGGAGACCAACGGCGTGGTGCTTGACACCAAAGCACTCTCCGATGTCAGCCTGCTGCTTACGCAACGTGTGCAGAAGGCGGAACAGGAGATATACCAACTGGCCGGCGAGACGTTCAACATAGCATCGCCGAAACAAGTGGGCGAAATACTGTTCAACAAGATGCAGATAGTTGAAAAGCCCAAAAAGACAAAGACAGGACAGTATGTCACCAGCGAGGAAGTGCTGCAACAACTGCGCGCCAAAAGTCCTATTGTGGAGAAAATCCTCGACTACCGCGGACTGAAGAAGTTGCTCGGAACCTACGTGGAAGCCCTGCCGAAACTCATAAACCCACGCACCGGCCACATACATACCTCTTTCAACCAGTGCATTACAGCCACCGGCCGTCTGTCATCGTCAGACCCCAACCTGCAGAACATACCCGTCCGCACAGAGGATGGCAAAGAGATACGCCGCTGCTTCATACCCGAACCGGGCGAGACTTTCTTCTCCGCCGACTACAGTCAGGTGGAACTACGCATCATGGCGAGCCTCTCCGGCGACGAAAACATGATTGAAGCCTTCGTCAGCGGGCAGGACATACACGCTGCAACGTCCGCAAAAATATATCACAAACACATCGACGAGGTAACGAAAGAGGAGCGGCGCAAGGCGAAAAGTGCCAATTTCGGCATCATTTACGGCATCTCCGCCTTCGGACTTGCACAGGGATTGAACATTGACCGCCGCGAGGCTAAGGAACTGATAGACGGCTATTTCGAGACCTTCCCGAAGGTTATGGAGTACATAGAGAAGGCAAAGCACGCAGCAGCAGAACATGGTTACGCCGAAACACTGATGGGACGACGACGCTATCTGCCCGACATTCTGTCACGCAACGCCACAGTGCGCTCTTTTGCAGAACGCAATGCCGTCAACGCCCCTATCCAAGGCACCGCCGCAGACATCATGAAGGTGGCGATGATACGTGTCCATGACCGTCTGAAACAGGAAGGGCTACACGCCAAGATGATACTCCAGGTACATGACGAACTGAACTTCTCCGTGCCGATTGCGGAGAAAGAACAGGTGCAACGCATCGTGATAGAAGAGATGCAGGGTGCAGCCAACCTCGCCGTACCCCTCATAGCCGACTGCGGATGGGGCAACAACTGGCTGGAAGCTCATTGAGAACAAACAGACATCACATTTATTAGGTGACACGAACAACTACAATATATTCAATAATGAGAAAAGGATTTGCAATCATTCTTTTATCACTGGCCACTTCAGTAGGTGCGCAAAACTACTCGAAAATGTCTTCACAGCTACGGCTATTGGTGCATAACAACGCCACAACGGCAAAGGCTAAATGTTCCACGGGGAACAACGGGAATGTAATCATATTCGCAAAGGGCGACGAAAAGGCCATGAACGGCTACTGCATTAGCCATCAGGGGGATATACATATCATCAATGTTCCAATCAACAACATTGCAACTCTGTCAGAAGATGCGCACATACAGAGATTGGAAGCGAACTTCAACACCTACAATGTACTGTTAGACAGTGCGGCATCCATAATACATGCCGACAAGGCATGGCAGGGAACGGCACTGCCGCAGGCCTTCGACGGAACAGGTGTCGTAGTGGGTAACGTGGATATAGCACAAGACTACACCCACCCCACATTCCGTTCCACAAAGGATGGCAGACTGAGAATAGTGAGAGCATGGGACATCTTCGACATTCCCGAGGGGCAAGAATTTGCGGATAAATCACCTTTTCCCTTCGGAACATTTCTCACCGACACAACGGAAATAAAGCTAAAGGGATGCAGCAAAGACTCATACTCAGAGCTTCACGGCACACACACCGCAGGTATCGCGTCAGGTTCAGGATGGGGAACGGCATTCAGAGGCATAGCACCGGAATCTGATATCTACATGGCATCAACACCAGTGGATACAAATCTTGACCTGTTGCCGAAGGAAATACGAGAAAATCTTTCCGATGCTTTGTACACACTACAGTTCCAAAACATTTTCTCTTATGCCGATTCCGTACATAAACCATGCGTGATAAACTTCAGTATAGGTGGGGATCAGGACATGACAAACGAAGACTCCCTATTCAATGCCTACCTGAACAGCATCATAGGGCCGGGACATATCTTTGTGGCATCAGCAGGAAACTCAGGCAAGACGAGTTGTTCATATCTGCCTAAGGGAAAGAACGATACCACAGTAGGAGGCAAAATATCCACAAAGGAAAACAGCATTGAACTGAACGTCAGCACACAACATAAACTAACCTTACGAATAAGAGATATTTCCAAGCCCAACGACCCCAACTATGTGCAAGATATTGCACTCGACCTCCTCCCCCATAACACAGAGAGCAAAAGCGGACTTAAATGGAATCAGTCCACAACCTTTACCAAAGAGAACGTTCTCGACAGTCTTGGCATAACAGTATATGCCGGCCTTGACGGCTTCAACAGTGACAATGTGGGTTATGACATCTTTATAAGGAATGGCAAGAAGGAAATAAAAGACTACCCCTACTCTATCGAATTAATTGGCGAAAACGCTGAAGCTGAAGCCTTTATACAAGGCGGTCAACTGTTGGCAGAGGAAAGTCTGAACCTCAAAGGGGCTCTTCCCGGTGGTAATATCGTATCACCGGGCTCACTGCCAAATACCATTTGCGTAGGCGCAACAGCATACCGCACCTCATATATAAACACATCCGGACAGACAATGACATCCAACCAAGGAACGGACGGGGAACTGGCAAACTACTCAAGCATCGGCCCTACGCTGCACGGTCTCATAAAGCCGGACATCTCAGCACCGGGAACAAACATCTCTTCATCGCGAAACAGTTTCCTTAACGAAGCCTCATACAAAGAGAGAAATACTGCAACCGTAGACTTCGGCAACAAGAAATACCATTACATCAGCATCTCCGGCACCTCAATGGCGACACCTGTCGTGACAGGTACTATCGCCCTATGGCTGCAGGCCGACCCTACACTGACCAAAGAAAGGATAATAGAGATATTCTCAAAGACGTCAAAGCATAACGACCCTACCCTCTCCTACCCCAACAACCAGTATGGCTACGGTGAGATTGACGCCTACAAGGGACTGCTCGAAGTGCTGAACATCAGCAATGTGGAAGGTCTTTCCACCACCATGTTGAGCAAAGCCACCGTCAGACCTGCCGCCAACAGGACTATAAACATAACCTTTGACGCAGAGCAGACAGCACCTGTCACCTGCCGACTATACTCCACCTCCGGCGCATTACTGAAGACAGAGACGCTGCTTCCCCACTCCACCACCCACACTGTCAGCACCGACGGCCACACGGGAGTGATAGCAGTGCAGGTAGGCGACATGGGCAGCACCCTGGTAAGGGTTGAGAAATAAACCCAACCATAAATGACTATATAAAGGCGTTGGCAGAATAAGCAATACAAAATTTGCCAATTCAAACTTTTTATTGTAACTTTGCACGTTCAAAACACGCAAACAGATGACGAGAAACGAGATACGGAACATAATGAAGGAGCGCATCCTCATCCTTGACGGAGCAACAGGCACTTACCTGCAACAACTCTCCCTCACCGAAGAAGACTTCCGCGGCGAGCGGTTCAAGAACCACTCCGTGCCGCTGAAGGGATGCAATGACGTGCTGTGCCTCACACAACCCCATATCATAGAGCGCATGCACCGCGACTATCTTGATGCCGGGGCGGACATCATCGAGACCAACACCTTCAACTGCAACCGCTTCTCACTTGCCGACTATGGTCTGGAAGACCTTGTGTATGACATCAGCAAGGCCTCGGCACAGTGTGCCCGCAGAGCCGGAAGCCACGCCATCGTGGCCGGATCTATGGGCCCTACAAACCGCACTGCCTCCATGTCTGCCGACGTCAACGACCCCGCCCGTCGCGATGTCACATTCCAGCAACTCTACGATACGTACCACGAACAGGCACGCGGTCTCATTGACGGCGGTGCAGACGTGCTGCTCATAGAGACCATCTTCGACACTCTCAACGCCAAGGCGGCCATGAAAGCCATTACCGACCTTAGCGAAGAGCGCGGCATAGACATACCCATCATGGTCTCAGGCACACTCTCTGATGCCTCCGGACGCACGTTGTCAGGCCAGACGGTGGAGGCTTTCGTAGCCTCGCTGACCCACGGCAACCTGCTTTCCATAGGCCTTAACTGCGGCTTCGGGGCACGACAACTGCTGCCGTGGCTTCGCCGTATGGCAGAGATAGCCCCCTGCCCCATCTCAGTACACCCTAACGCCGGACTGCCTAACGTCATGGGCGGATATGACGAGACACCCGAAACCTTCGCCAAAGCGGCCGAAGAGTTCCTCGCGTCTGCCGTTTCGGCCACAGATGGCAGCACCGCCAGCGGCCTTGTCAACATCTACGGCGGCTGCTGCGGCACCACACCCGCACACATCAAGGCACTTGCCGAGGTGGCAAAGCACCACTCCCCCCGCCCACTAACCACCCCCTCAACCAACAACCAACAACCAACAACCCCAAACCCACAACCCCAAGCCTCCACCCTTTCCGGTCTTGAGCCTCTCCGCCTCTGCCCGGCAACCGGCTTTGTGAACATCGGCGAGCGCACCAACGTGGCCGGTTCGGCAAAATTCAAGAAACTGATACAGGAGAAGAAGTATGATGACGCACTTTCAGTGGCACGCAACCAGGTTGAGAACGGGGCACAGGTAATAGACATCTGCATGGACGACGGACTTATTGACGGTGTGGAAGCCATGACAACCTTCCTCAACCTCATTGCCTCCGAGCCGGAGATAGCACGCGTGCCGGTGATGATAGACTCATCAAAGTGGGACATACTGAAGGCCGGACTGCAATGTGTGCAGGGCAAGAGCATCGTAAACTCCATATCACTAAAAGAAGGTGAGGAAAAGTTCATTGCCAAAGCACGCCACATACACTCCATGGGAGCGGCGGCAGTGGTGATGCTGTTTGACGAAAACGGGCAGGCTGACACCTACGGACGCAAGGTATCCGTGGCACGCAGAGCCTACAGCCTGCTGCGAGCCAACGGCTTTCCGGGCGAAGACATAATCTTCGACCCCAACGTTCTGGCAGTAGCCACGGGCATGCCTGAACATGACGACTACGGCAGGGCATTCATAGAGGCCTGCCGCACCATACACAACGAGATGCCGGAAGTGCATCTGTCCGGCGGAATAAGCAACCTCAGTTTCTCCTTCCGCGGCAACAATGCCATACGGCAGGCCATGCACTCCGTATTCCTTTACCACGCCATACATGCCGGACTGGACATGAGCATTGTCAACCCCGCCATGACCACCATCTACACCGACATTCCGGAGGATATGCTACACGCCGCGGAAGACGTGATACTGCACCGCGACGAGGGTGCAAGCGAGCGGCTGATTGATTTCGCACAGCGTTTCAAGGAGGCCGAGGACGCACGCAAGGCGGAGGCTGAAGGCAACGGCAACGCCGCGGCAGGAAAGCCTGCTGACGACTGGCGCACCGCCCCACTCCACGACCGCATAAGCCACGCCATGCTGAAAGGCGTGACAGACCACATAGAGGCTGACACCGAAGAGGCATACCAAGAGGCCGGCACTGCGCTGGCCGTTATTGACAACTACCTCATGCCGGCCATGGAAAAGGTGGGGAAACTCTTCGGAGAGGGAAAGATGTTCCTTCCGCAGGTGGTCAAATCGGCACGCGTAATGAAGAAGGCCGTGGCCATTCTGGAGCCATATATGCAGGCGACAGCCGACAACCCACAACCAACGACCCACAACCAGCAACCAAGCGCAGCGCAACCCACAACCATAATAATGGCTACTGTCAAGGGCGATGTACACGACATAGGCAAGAACATCGTAGGTGTGGTGACACAGTGCAACGGCTACGAGGTCAACGACTTAGGCGTAATGGTTGACACTGACACCATCATCAACGCCGCCATAGAGCACAACGCTGCCGTGATAGGACTGAGCGGACTAATCACCCCGTCACTCGATGAGATGATACGCACCGTAAAGGAACTGCAACGCCGTGGCATGACAACACCTGTCATCATTGGCGGAGCGACCACTTCGGCACTGCACACGGCTGTGAAGATGGCACCGGAATATCCCGACGGCATCATAATACACGCCCATGCGGCGGCGGACAACCCTGCCATCATACGCCGCCTGCTGTCTGATGACAGTGAGGAGTACATTGCCGAACTGAAGGCGCAACAGCGTATCATACGCGAGAACTATATCAAGGGCGAGGCGGACAAGAAACCATTGCTGACCATAGAGGAGGCAAGGAGCCGCCGCCACGTCAAGCGTGCCGAAGAAGTGGCCATTCCTTCTGCCGAGGCCATGAAGCCATTACACTCCGACAACCACTCACTGCTGCACCCGAAGGGCGGATGCCTGTGCTGCGACCCGCTGGTACCGCTCATAAACTGGCAGTTCTTCTTCAGCGCATGGGGCATGAAAGGACATTTCCCGGAACTCCTCGACGACAAGGAGAAGGGCGGAGAGGCGCAGAAACTATACCGTGACGCACAGCAACTGCTGGAGAAGATGATACGGCTACGGCTGTTGCGGCTGCAGATGAAGGCACAGATACTGCCGGCATACGCTGACGGTGACGACATCATCATAACAGCTGCTGACGGCAAGGACTACCGCCTGCCGATGCAACGCTCACGGAAAGACGAGACGGAGACCAAGTGTCTGGCGGACTATCTGTTACAGAAGCAGAGTGGGGGAGAACCGCCAACGGATTTTGTATGTCCCTTCGTGGTCAGTGCCGGTGTGGGACTGACGGAAATGCAGGAGCGTTACCGTGCCGACGGCGACGAGTATCACGCCATCATGGCGAAACTGCTGGCCGACCGGCTGACGGAGGCCATGGCCGAGAAACTGTCTATCGACATACGCAACACCCTGCACTGGGGCAACAGCAACATACGCATGGCTTTCGGCTACGGCTCATGCCCCGACCACAGCACGAAGCGTCAGGTGTTCAGCATACTCGGAGTGGGGGAGAGTACCGGCCTCACGCTGACCGACACATACATGATAAATCCCGGTGAAAGCATCTGCGGACTGATATTCGCAAATACACCGGAGAAGTATTTCAATGTGTGAGGTTTTGTAAACACGCCAGTATCACATGACGAAAGGGGCACAATCACACGATGATAGTGCCCACTTCACAACATTAAAGCAACGCTATTACAACACTATGAAAGTTATCGACATAATACACAAGGCGGAAGAGGGCGGAAAGCCCCGCTTCTCCTTTGAACTGCTGCCACCGCTGAAGGGCGACGGCCTTGACAAGATATTCGGCGCAATAGACCGCCTGATGCCTTACGGACCGGCTTTCATCAACGTGACGTGCCACCGCGAGGAGATAAAATACACAGAACGCCCTGACGGACTGATACAGAAGCACATAGTACGCCGCCGGCCGGGCACGGTGGGGGTGTCGGCTGCCATAAAGCAGAAATACGACATTGAGGTGGTGCCGCACCTCATCTGCGGCGGACAGTCACAGTATGACATCGAGGACACACTCATAGACATGGACTTCCTTGGACTGCAGAACGTGCTGGCACTGCGTGGCGACGCCATGCCGGGCGCACACCGCTTCACGGCCCACAGCGAGGGCCACGCACATGCTGACCAACTGGTGAGCCAGATAGTGGCGATGAACAACGGACAGTTCATTGACGGCGAGCCCAACACCAACCACTGCACGGGCTTCTGCATAGGCGTGGCGGGATATCCGGAGAAACACGTGGAGTCACCTAACTCGCTTACCGACCTCGGCTATCTGAAACAGAAGGTTGATGCAGGTGCTGAGTACATAGCAACACAGATATGCTACGATGCCGACACCATCATACGCTTCCGTGACCGCTGTCAGGAGATTGGCATCAACGCCCCGGTACTGCCCGGACTGAAGCCCTTTGCCACCAAGACGCAGCTGACGGTGCTGCCGCAGACGTTTGCCGTGGACCTGCCGCAGGAACTGGTTGACAGAATCATGGCCTGCAAGGACAATGACGACGTGAAGAAGGTAGGCGTGGAGTGGGCGATAAGGCAGAGCGAGGCACTGCTGAAGGCCGGTTTCCCCGTGCTGCATTTCTACACCATGACGAAGACGGAACAGGTGGAGAATATAGTGAAAGAAGTAATTTAGCAAAGAAACGGTTGCAGGGTATATGCTACGCTTGGTTGCGGATTGAAGGTCTTACGGACAGACAATCCACTGATTACAAGAGCCCGCAAACCCACAACCCATAACCATAAAACCAAAAACAAGATATATAAATGGCATTAAAATGTGGAATCGTAGGTCTGCCCAACGTGGGCAAATCCACTTTATTCAACTGCCTGTCAAGCGCAAAGGCGCAGGCGGCAAATTTTCCTTTCTGTACAATAGAGCCTAACGTGGGCGTGATAACCGTGCCTGACGAGAGGCTGACGAAACTTGCGGAGATTGTGCATCCGGGCAGAATAGTGCCTGCAACGTGCGAGATAGTGGACATTGCCGGACTGGTGAAGGGTGCAAGCAAGGGTGAGGGACTGGGTAACAAGTTCCTCGGCAACATAAGGGAGACGGATGCCATAATCCATGTATTGCGTTGTTTTGAAGATGAGAACATCACACACGTAGACGGTACCATAGACCCCATACGTGACAAGGAGATAATCGACACCGAACTGCAACTGAAGGACCTTGAGACCATTGAGGGACGACTGGCAAAGACTGCCAAGATAGCATCTACGGGCAACAAGGACGCAAAGGTGGAACTGGCGGTGCTGACAGCATACAAGGAGGCTCTGGACGAGGGCAGAAACGCACGTACCGTGGAATTTGAGTCAAAGGACGAACAGGAGACGGCGAAGAACCTCTTTCTGCTTACCGCAAAGCCGGTGCTGTACGTATGTAACGTGGACGAGACGGCTGCCAAGGATGGCAACGAATGGACACGTCAGGTGGTGGCTCTGGCAAAGGAAGAGAACGCCGAGGCTATGGTAGTGGCTGCGAAGACGGAGGAGGACATCGCCGGATTCGAGTCTTACGAGGACAAGCAACTGTTCCTTGAGGAACTGGGACTGGAGGAGAGTGGTGTGAACCGCCTTATAAAGAAGGCGTACTCGCTGCTGAACCTCGAGACGTTCATCACTGCCGGTGAGATGGAGGTGAAGGCGTGGACGTATCACAAGGGTTGGAAGGCTCCGCAGTGTGCCGGTGTGATACACACTGACTTTGAGAAGGGTTTCATACGCGCAGAAGTGATTAAATACGACGACTACATTAAATACGGCAATGAAGCTGCCATCCGCGAAGCCGGGAAACTGGGCGTTGAGGGCAAAGAGTATGTGGTGCAGGATGGGGACATAATGCACTTCCGATTTAACGTGTAGATGGGAAGTTGTTGTTTTATTGGGAGTTAAAGGAGTTAAAGGAGTTAAAGGAGTTAAAGACATATGTCTTGACGACTAACAAAAGCGAAAGCAGTATTGTCCTTAACTACATTAACTACATTAACTCCTTTAACTACATTAACTACCTTAACTCCAAATAAAAGCGAAAGCAGTATTGTCCTTAACTCCTTTAACTCCTTTAACTCCCAATAAAACAAAACTCCTTTAACTCCAAATAAAACAACAAAAACAAATGCTCTCCTACATCCACTGGAACCCAGACCTGACCATCTTCAGCATCGGTTCCCTATCCATAAGATGGTACTCCACATGCTGGCTGATAGGCCTGCTGCTGTCATACCTCACAGTCAAATACCTGTATCGCAAGATGAAGATAGCCGACGAAAAGTTCGAACCACTGTTCTTCTACTGCTTCATCGGCATCCTTGTAGGTGCAAGGCTCGGGCACTGTCTGTTCTACGAACCCGGATACTTCCTCAGCAGCGGCACCCACATCATAGAGATGCTGCTGCCCATCAGGCAAGACGCTTGGGGAGGATGGCACTTCACAGGCTACGAGGGACTGGCATCACACGGCGGTACGCTGGGACTGCTGCTCGCCATACTGCTCTACTGCCGCAACATGAAGATGAAGCCGTGGACGGTGCTGGACGCAATAAGCATGTCAGTGCCCTTCGCCGCCTGCTTCATACGCCTGGGCAACCTGATGAACTCAGAGATAATAGGCAAACCTACGGACGTGCCATGGGCGTTCATCTTCGAGAGAGTGGACATGCAGCCACGCCATCCGGGACAACTGTACGAGGCTATTGCCTACTTCTGTTTCTTCTTCATCATGTGGTATCTGTGGAAGAAACGCCCCGAACGCCTCGGCACGGGCTTCTTCTTCGGCCTTGACATACTGCTGATATTCACCTTCCGCTTCTTCATAGAGTACACCAAGGAGGTGCAGGAGGCCTTCGAGGCATCACTGCCGCTGGATATGGGACAGCTGCTCTCTATACCGTTCATCATAGCAGGAGCGTATTTCACGTTCCGGAAAACAAAGGATTAAGCATATAAAAGACAATGGCAAAGAAAGACGGTGAACTCACACCGATGATGAAACAGTTCTTCGATTTGAAGGCAAAGCACCCAGAGGCTTTGCTGCTGTTTCGTTGCGGTGACTTCTACGAGACATACTGTGACGATGCCATAGACGCCTCACGGATACTGGGCATAACACTGACACGGCGCAACAACGGCGCAACGCAGGGCGATGCCATGGCGGGATTTCCGCACCATGCCCTTGACACCTATCTGCCGAAACTGATAAGGGCAGGCAGACGGGTGGCGGTGTGCGACCAACTGGAAGACCCGAAACTGACGAAGAAACTGGTGAAGCGCGGCATAACGGAACTGGTGACACCGGGGGTGGCCATGCAGGACAACGTGCTGAACTACAAGGAGAACAACTTCCTGTGCGCACTGCATTTCGGCAAGGGCAGTTTCGGACTGTCACTGCTCGACATCTCTACGGGCGAATATCTCGTGGACCAGGGCAACCATGAATATATAGACAAGATGATTGCCAACTTCCAGCCAAAGGAGATACTTATAGAAAGGGGCAGGAAGGAACAGGTGGAACAGATGTTCGGACAAAGGCTGTGCCTGTTTGAACTCGACGACTGGGTGTTCACCGAACAGACGGCGAACCAGAAACTGCACCACCACTTCAAGGTGCGCAACATGAAGGGCTTCGGCGTAGACAGGCTGAAAGACGGACTCATTGCCGCAGGTGCCATATTGCAGTATCTGGAAATAACGCAACACACGCATATATCGCACATAACACGCCTGCAACGCATAGATGCAGAACGGTATGTGAGGCTGGACAGTTTCACCGTGCGCAACCTTGAACTGAACACACCGCTGCATGAGGGCGGAACGGCATTGGTGGACGTTATAGACAACACCGTATCGCCGATGGGCGCACGCATGCTGCGCCGGTGGATGGTGTTCCCGCTAAGGGAGGAGAAACGCATAAACGAACGGCTGGACGTGGTGGACTACTTCTTCCGGCAACCGGACTCGCGCGACGTTATAGAGGACGAACTGCACCGCATTGGCGACATGGAGCGTATAGTGTCACGCGTGGCGTGTGGAAGAGTGTCGCCAAGAGAGATTGTGCAACTGAAACTGGCACTGCAAGCCGTGAAGCCTATCAAGGTGATATGTATGCAGTCGCAGGTAGAGGTGCTGCAAAGGGTAGGGGAGAGGCTCGACACTCTCGACGAACTGAGGGACAGGATTGACAACTGCATAGAGCCTGACCCGCCGCAACTGGTGGCAAAAGGTGGAGTGATACGCAACGGAGTGGATGCGGAACTGGATGACCTTAGGAAGATAGCATTCTCCGGAAAGGATTACCTGCTGCAGATGCAGCAACGCGAAACGGAGCGGACGGGCATATCATCGCTGAAGATTGGCTACAACAACGTGTTCGGATACTACCTTGAAGTGCGCAACGCCTTTAAGAACAACGTGCCGCAGGACTGGATACGCAAACAGACACTGGCACAGGCGGACCGGTACATAACGCAGGAACTGAAGGAATACGAGGAGAAGA
>CAZPNC010000025.1:0-29337 GCA_964587945.1 uncultured Prevotella sp.
GGCCTGCCGGACAGACTGAGGCCTCACAGCGCATCGTTTCGCTGGAACTCGGATGTGACAAGGACATGACGGCCCTGTCAGGCGGCATCGCTTCCGTGCCAGTCGATGCCATATATGAGGACGGACACAGGACTTGTGTCACGCATACCGCACAGTATTCCTTCAGCAACCCGGACGTAGCATACTATGACAAGGGCATTATCCACATCCAGAAGGACGGACATACCAGCATTACCATAACCGTAACAGACGCATACGGCACGACAAAAGCCATAGATGCCACCCTGACGGCAACGTCATTCCCACTTACCAACGCTGACTTCAACGCCAATATCTGCTCTAACGGCACCTTTGACGAGACCACTGGCACACTGATTACAGGGCAATGGGGATTCGGTGGCTGGCAGTATGGAAGCGGACTGGACATCAGTGCATGGAAATACATAATCGTAGAGCTATACGAACAGCAGACGGCAAGCGCCTCTTTCCGCCTGTTTGACGAGAACAATTACTGGACATCGCCTGCTTTGGTGGATATAGGGAGCGGTACCCGTAAGGTCATAACACTGTCATCACTGAAGAAAAACGGCACAACGACAGCCCTGAACCTGAAGAAAATCTACATTGCAGGCTTCTGGTCATCAGGCAATAAACCCATACGCATAAAGAGCGTGTTCCTCAGCAACAGTGCAACCGCTACGGGAATAGAGGATAATCTCATGCCGGCAACCGGCAACACACAACCAACTGTCTACAATCTGCAAGGCCAGCGCGTTGCAAACAAGCAGAAAGGGCAAATCTATATAATCAACAATAAAAAAGTTCTTTACTAATGAAAAGTCTTATAATTACAATTATGGCCTGCTTCCTCGTCCTTCTGCCGAAGGCGACAGCCCAAAAGACCATCACCGTTAACGGCACAACACGCAACTATCTGGAGTATGTCCCAAGCAATCTGGGCAGCAAACGCCCGTTACTCATATCCTGCCACGGCATGAACCAGGATGCCGCGTACCAGAAAGGTATGCTGAAGATAGAGAGCGTTGCCGACACCGCCAAGTTCGTCACGGTCTTTCCGAACGGCATAAACAAAGCATGGGACATCTCAGGCAACAGCGATATAGACTTCATCACGGCTCTTATAGCCAAAATGGTGACCAACTACGACATTGACCCGAACCGTGTCTACCTGTCAGGATTCTCAATGGGCGGTATGTTCACATACCATGCCATGACCAAGATTGCCGACAAGATTGCGGCATTCGCACCTATCAGCGGCTATCCTATATACGGAATGACGTTCACAAGCAGCCGTCCTGTACCTATAATACATACACATGGCACATCTGATGATGTCTGTACGTACGACAAAGTGCAAGGAATACTTGACGGATGGATAAACCGCAACAAATGTTCCAGCACCGCCAAGGTCACGAAGTCATACCGTGGCTACAGCCATATAACCCGACACGTATGGGGAGGCGGCACAAACGGAGTGCAAGTGGTACTCATGGAACTGGCAAACAAGGGCCACTGGGTAAGCAATGACGGAATATTGACAGGCGAAGAAATATGGAAATTCTGCAAGAACTATTCTCTTGATTACCAGCAAAAAGTAACTGTCAACCTCACATATCCGAAAGATGGAGCCACCACGGCTTCCTCTTTCGTGGCCAAGGCCGACGCTTCCACTCTGGAAGGCAGCATCGCCTCCATATCGTTCTACCTTGACAACCACCTCTTAAAGAAAGTCACTACGGCCCCTTTTGAGTGTGCCGTCAATAACATTAACGACGGCGACCATACAATCATAGCCATAGCGGCAGACGACAAGAACAACAAGGCATTGTCAAAAGCTACCATCCACGTTGACAAGGAAGCACCTTACATTCCTGAAACATGGGAACCGGCACAGCAAGGCAACCCGAATTTCCACATCTATCTATGCTTCGGCCAGTCAAACATGGAGGGTAACGCCGCAGTTGAGGCCATAGACAAACAGAATGTGCCCGAACGCTTCAAGATGATGGCTGCCGTTGACTTCGGCACCACACGCACAAAGGGGCAATGGTACACTGCCGTACCGCCACTATGCCGTGCAAACACCGGACTTACACCGGCTGACTACTTCGGACGTACCATGGTTAACAACCTGCCGGACAGCATCACTGTCGGCGTGATAAACGTAGCCGTGGGCGGTGCGAAGATAGAACTATTCATGCAAGAGAAGAAGGATGCCTACATAGCAGGTGAGGCTTCATGGTTCAAGAACATCTGCGCCGAGTATGACAACGACCCTCTTGGACGATTGATTGAAATGGGAAAGAAGGCACAGAAAGACGGAGTGATAAAGGGAATACTGCTGCATCAGGGCGAGTCCAACAACGGAAGTTCCGAATGGGCGGACAATGTAGCGGCAGTATATACACGTCTCTGCTACTACCTTGGGCTTAATCCGAAGGAAGTACCACTGCTGGCAGGCGAGACACTGTATCAGAATCAGGGTGGAGGATGCTACTGGCACAACACCGCCGCACTGCCGAAACTAAAGGAAACAGTACCTAACTCCTACGTAATCTCCGCAGACGGTATACCCGGAAACGGCACTGATGCGTGGCATTTCTCTGCACAAGGCTACAGAACTATCGGACAACGCTACGCAGATCAGATGCTGAAGATACTTGACGCCGCCACATATACGCCGGCTATCCAGATGAACCCACAGTCTGACGGGCAAGCAACGATATACAATCTGAACGGACAACGCGTAACGAAAACGCAGGAAGGACAGATTTACATCATCAACGGCAGAAAACATATAAAATAAAACAGCACACTTACCACACTATGCACATACACCATTTCCTCACAATACTTGCAGCATCTATGCTTTCCTGTCAGGCCAATGCGGCAGAACAGTTCGTGTCATTCGGACAGAACGATTCGTCACAACTATGCCTCACGGCATCAACAGACACCATAGCCTACGACAACAGCGACTGGAAGGGCGTGCATATAGCCGTCAGCAACCTGCGGAAAGACCTGCTTGCCGTCACTGGCAGCACCAATGCACCCATCATTGCCGGCACACTGGGCAAAAGCAAGGACATAGACAGGATAGCGAAGAGCAATCCATGGCTACGGAAAGCACTGCGTGGCAAGTGGGAGAAATATGTAATAACAACTGTCAGAGACGGCAAACGCGATGTACTCGTGATTGCCGGCTCCGACAAACGCGGCACCATATACGGCATATATGAACTGTCACGACAGATAGGCGTGTCACCATGGTACTGGATGGCGGACGCTCCAATAGTCCGGCACAACAGCATATTCATCAGCAAAGGGGCATATACCGACGATGAACCGGCCGTAAAGTACCGCGGAATATTCATAAACGACGAGTGGCCATCATTCGGAACATGGTGCGGAAAGCAGTTCGGAGGTATCAACTCCAAAGCCTACGCAAAGATATTCGAACTTCTCCTGCGCCTGAAAGCAAACTATTTCTGGCCGGCAATGTGGGGAAGCCGTTTCAATGAGGACGACCCTCTGTCACCGGAACTGGCCGATGACATGGGCATCGTGATGGGCACATCACACCACGAACCCATGATGAGGGCGCACAAGGAATACACCACAAGGCGTGAAGAAGTGGGGGCATGGGACTATAACCGCAATCCTACGGGCTTAGACAAGTTCTTCACAGAAGGACTGGAACGCAACAAGGCCTACGAAAACCTCATAACAATAGGCATGAGGGGTGACGGTGACGTGGCGATGGGTGCCGGCAATGATGCCGACAACATGAAAACGCTACGGAAAGTCATAGACAGCCAGCGCAACATCATTGGCAAAGTGTACGGCAAACCGGCCGGCGACATACCGCAACTATGGGCCATATTCACCGAGGTGCAGCGTTACTATGATGCAGGTTTCACGGTTCCCGATGACGTAACACTACTGCTTTGCGACAACAACTGGGGCTACATACGCCGCAAGGGGCGTGAATCCGAACGCAAACGCAAGGGCGGACTGGGACTATACTACCACATCGACATGAACGGCGGGCCATGGAACGACCGTTGGGTGAACACTACCACTGTGCCGAAACTGCGCGAACAGCTGAACCTCGCATACCAGAGTGGCATAGACCGCATCTGGATTGTCAACGTGGGAGACCTAAAACCGAAGGAAGTCCCCATTGACTTCATCATGAACTACGCATGGAACCCGGCGAAAATAAAGCCGGGTGACGAGCAATCCTATCTCGAACGCTTCGCAGCAAGCATCTTCGGGCAAGAGCATTCCACGGAAATAGCCGACATAATAGGCAAATACAGCAAGTACAACCTGTGGAGAAAGCCGGAAGTACAGTACCCCGGCATATTCAATAACGAGGAGATGCTGCGCACCAACTGCCTGTGGCAGTCGCTCGTTCTGCGTGCGGAAGCATTGAAGGAGCAACTCCCTGCCACCGCACAGGATGCCTATTTCCAACTCGTCTACTATCCGGTTGTGGCCAGTGCCGGCGTAGCCATGCTCTACAACGCGGCAACCACAGGAGACTCACTCGCCGTAGAGGCTCTGATGAAGAAGGACAAACGCCTCAGCGACTACTACAACAACACTCTTGCCGGAGGCAAGTGGAACGGTATGATGCTCGACAACCACATCGGTTATACACAATGGGCTATACCAGACAAGAACACCAACCCTATGACCTTGGGACAGAAAGCGGACTACAGTCTTGCAGTTGCCAAGGAAAGCAGCGAGTATTCCATTCCGGCCTATAAATACACAAGGAAGAAGGACGGTAAAGACGCACGGTGGACATTCCTACCCGACCTCGGAAGAGGAAAAGGCTGCATGGGCAGCGACAATGTGATGGCGGCAAGCGACACCACCGCAAATGCGCCATTCATGGAGTACAAGGCCAACACCTCCGGCCACATCGCCATCGGCATACTGCCCACTCAGGACATATTTCCGGCGCGCGGACTACGCCTTGGCGTACAGTTGGACGACCAGCCCATACGGATTATCGACGCACGGCGCGGACTCGTTGACGAATTCAAGGAATATACCAAGGAGAACATTGCCGCTTCACATGTGCTGAAACCGCTGCCACCCCACAGCAATCTCTCATTGACCGGATTCGTAAATGGCAGACAGCAGCCACGACGGAATGAAGTGTTTGACAATATGCGCTGGCTTGAAGTGGCATTCAATGTCTCTCCCGGCATGCACACGCTGAAAATATACATGGTTGACCCGGAGATAGTGGTGGAAAAGATTGTCGTCAATCCTGACAACAGTGCATACAGTTACTTCGGAAGGAAAACCTTTCAATCATAAAACAAAACTACCAAATAACGAAAATGAAGAAAATATTAATCCTATTATCCTTCTTTCTGACAGTATCCTGTCTTTCCGCCCAAACAGAAGCGACCTTACGCCGCACCATATCAACAGACAAGCCGATGCTTATAGTACATATCGACACTTGGAACACGGCCGACCCTGAACGTATTATTGAAATGGTACCGAAAGATATATTACCATATGTATGCTTCAGCCTGTCACTGTCAGCTACCGATGCCACCTGCGTCAGCGGGCCTAACGTATGTGATTCTTGGATGAAAGCATGCGCCAGCAAAGGCGTATGGACAATGATACAACCCTCAAGCGGTGCGCACAACCGTTTCTCCGACACAGACTTCACTGACTACGAACGCTACTTCAAGCAGTACCCCAATTTCCTTGGCTGGAACTTTGCAGAGCAGTTCTGGGACTTCGGCAATGAGAAAAGCGACGGTTCCGGCACTTGGCCCACATGGACAGAACGTCTCAACACTCTAACCCAAGTTCTCAAGATATGCCATGCCTATGGAGGCTACCTCGCAGTGAGTTTCACCCAGGCTTATTATAGTGCTGACATGATGCCCATTGCCTACATGAAACTGAACAGCGAGATGCGCACCCAGCTCCGTACTCACCCCGAAAACTTCATCTGTTGCGAGAAATACACAATGAAAAACGGTTTCTTCGACATTGAGAGCAACTGCCTCGGAGCATACATTGGCGGCTATGCCGGACAGTTGGGCATACGCTATGATGCCTGCGGATGGCTGTCGGAGGATGAGAATAAATATCCATACGTGAAGGCAGCAGGCGCAATTCCCGTAATGGAACACGTAATGCTGAACGGCATGACCGTCATTGACGGCCCTGAAACAATACCCGTTGAAATAAGCCATGAGGTAAACACGACAAATACTTCTGACGGATATATAAAGCGCAACTGGGCCTGGTATCCGCATTTTACAAACATCTTCATAGACGAATTCCGCAAGATTCTTGACGGAACCGTGCGCATTCCAACGAAAAATGAGGTCATTGACCGCACGAAAATAGCCATACGCAACGACATCAACGACGGAACTTTCAACAGTTACCTCACACACGAGGAGATGTTTGACGGTCTTTACCGCCGTGACAGCGACCGGGGCGGTACTACATGGGAGAACCGTTGGATTGACAACCGTTGGTTCTTCAAGCAGACAGGACGTTATCCTGCATTTCCGCAGGTCTATGCGCTATATGATGACTATGCAAGAGAAAACCTGACAGTAGTACTCAAGTCGAAATATAAGAACCGTTGGAGTACTAATGCCAAAAAGGTAGCAGAGTTCAACAGTCTCTTCCCGGAAGAATACACAGGCGACATTTTCGCCTCACACATTGAAAACACGTGGATGACATACAACCCTTACCAGTACAATGACACCATGACGGAACTCGGAAACACTGAAGTAAACCGGGGAAACGGGCAAAGACTATTCTATCCATCAACACAACGCGCCAGCGGAACAATACCTCTGCAATACAACACCGCCTCTTTCGTGGAACTACGCTATGCCCCCTACTCCATGGCAGTAATGAAAGAGTATACTGACAGCATCACTTTCTACATGATGAACTACAACAACTCTGGTAAGGCATCAGACAACTACGCAGAGACAGCAAACCGTATAGACACCATACGCATAGCAGGCATAACGGGCAGCGAACCAACAGTGGAGATAAAAGACCGCGCCAACCACCGTACTTCAATAATGAAGACGAACTACAATGACGGGACGCTCATGATAGAAGTGAGCCACAACGGCCCTATAGACCTCAAAGTGGTATGCTCAGGTGATGCAAAAGAACGTAAGAACAACTGGACATTGGCCACTATTACACTTCCAGAAACACCACCGGTATATTATGACACCTTGCAGTATGAGGCGGAGTGCATGGACGTGAAGAACATAAATGCCAACCATACCAACGGCTATTACTATGGCCATGCAGGTTATCAGGGACAGGGGTTCGTGGAACTGGGCACAAAAAGCAGTGCCACACTGCGTGACACTATATGGGCACCAGTAGCCGGAACCTATAATATCAGCATACGTTATCAGGCTCCTACATCTTCCGCTACATACCGTTACAACACAAACGGTGGCAGATTTACAAACTTTTCACTCGCCATGACCAACGGAGACGCATGGAGTATGTCAAAGGAAGTGACCGTAGACCTGAAACAAGGTGCCAACCCTTTCAAACTGATGAATGTCACGACGGCTGCCAGTGTATTCATTGACTGCATCAAGGTCAGCATGACAGACGAGACAAGGCAGACAGTAGACGTGGGCTGCACTGCAAAGAGTGAGGCTACTGCCCTGCGTGTGGAATACTATGACATTGCAGGAAGACGGCTGAACCGCCCGTCGGACAGCGGATTGACCATACGACGGACACACATGAGCGACGGCAGCGTAAAGACACAGAAGTTCTGACACGGCAATGGTGTAGTGCAACCGTTCCGCAAAAGCGGCACAATCACACGGTAAAAGGGGCACTTTCACAGTGTAATCACTATGCTTTTACAGTGCAAAAGGGGCACTTTCGCAAAGCCTTCCGTAAGACTTTGGTTTACAAGCGTTTGGCAATAGCAAAATACGCATCAATTTTTCACGGGTAAAAACCTGCAAACAGTATAACAAATTACAACAACAGACAATGAAACTACAACCTATGCGGACAATATCCACTGCCATTGCAGTGGCCGCCTTTCCACTTATGACGCACGCCCAGAACCCTATCGTGCAGACATGTTACTCCACTGACCCCGCTCCTATGGTCAGCGGTGACCGCCTTTACGTCTTCACCGGACACGATGAAGAGAAAGCTGACTTCTTCTGGATGAACGACTGGCGCCTCTTTTCCACTAATGATATGGTGAACTGGCAAGACCATGGCAACCCTATTTCACAGTGCGACTTCAAATGGGCGGACGACCGCGCATGGGCAGCACAGTGTGTAGAGCGCGACGGCAAGTTCTATCTTTACGTGCCTATACACTCCCGACTCAGCGGCGGCATGGCAATAGGCGTGGCAGTGGCTGACAAGGTGGAAGGCCCTTACCGTGATGCACTCGGCAAACCACTGTATGAGGACGGCAAATGGGACCACATAGACCCTACGGTTATGATTGACAAAGACGGACAGGCATACCTTTACTGGGGTAACCCACGCCTATACTCCGTAAAACTGAACAAGGACATGGTGAGCTTCGCATCAGAGGTGAAGTGCGACACTACCGTTCCGCGCTACACTGAAGGCCCATGGATAATGCACCACGGCAACATGTACCAGATGATGTATGCCGCAGGCGGTGTGCCTGAGTGCATAGCATACAGCGAAAGCAAGCACCCTCAAGGCCCATGGAAGTATGTCGGCGAGGTAATGGCACAGGATAAATCCACAAACTCGTTCACCAACCACAGCGGCATAACCGAATTCCGCGGGCACAACTACTTCTTCTACCACACGGGATGGTTGCCCGGAGGTGGCGGTTTCGCCCGTAGCGTAAGCGTAGAGGAGTTCGAATGGCAGAAAGACGGGCGGCTTCCGCTGATAAAGCCGACGCGGGAGGGTGTCAAGCCGATAGCTGACGTAAACCCATACGAGCGTATTGAGGGTGAGATGATAGCATTCAGCCAAGGCGTGAAGACCGAATGGAACAACAAGCAGCGCCGCATCTGGGTGAGCGACATACACAATGGCGACTGGACAAAGGTGCGTGAGGTGAACTTTTCAAAAGGTGCAACAGGCATAGAGATATGCGCCGCCAGCGCACTGCAGGGCGGAAAGGTGGAGGTTCGCCTTGACAAGGCGGACGGAACTCTGCTTACAACAGTCACCATCGAGCCGACAGGCGGATGGGAAGAGTGGCAGACTTTCAATGCACCTATATCCACAGCCGTCAGCGGCAAGCACGACCTGTACTTCAATTTCAAGGGATTGAAAGGCTGCAAACTGTTCAACATGGATTGGTGGAAGATAAAATAATCAACGCAACATACAACAGAACAACATGAAAAAAATAATCTTTTCATTACTATCCCTGCTCGTTGCCATAGCCGGCAATGCGCAGAATGTATCTGACTTCTACAGCCAGAACACAGTACTTAATTACAGTGACGGCGACAAGGCTGCAGGCGAAATACCCCAACCGACCAAGTTTGACCCTAACTTCCATATCTATCTATGCTTCGGGCAGTCCAACATGGAGGGCAATGCCAAGATAGAAGCACAGGACAGAAAGGGCATCAGTACGCGGTTCCGCATGATGGCTGCCGTGGACATGGCAAACACCGGACGCAAGAAAGGCCAGTGGTATGCCGCAGTGCCCCCACTCTGCCGCGCATGGACAGGGCTTACGCCTGCCGACTACTTCGGCCGCACAATGGTGGAGAATCTGCCTGACAGCATAAAGGTGGGCGTTATCAACGTGGCTGTGGGCGGATGCAGCATAGACTTGTTTGACGAAGACAAGACGGATGCCGTCATTGCTAAGTCTGCAGACTGGTTCAAGAACTTCTGCAAGGACTATGACAACAAACCGTACAGACAACTTATAGACCTCGCAAAGAAAGCACAGAAGGTGGGAGTTATCAAAGGTATCCTGCTGCATCAGGGGTGTACGGACAACGGACAGAAGGACTGGCCGCAACGCGTGAAGCTCGTTTATGACCGTATGCTGAAGGAACTGGGACTTAATGCCAATGATGTGCCACTGCTGGTAGGTGAACTTATGACCAAGGAAGATGGCGGATGCTGCTATGCACACAATGCCATCATCGACAACATACAGCAGACTATCCCCACCGCACATGCCATTCCGTCTCTCGGTTGCCCGGGTGCGAAAGACAAACTGCACTTCACTGCCGAAGGCTACCGCATACTCGGACAGCGTTATGCCACCACTATGCTTGACCTGCTGCGCAACATCAGGACGGCGGAGACAACCATTGACGGTGCAGAGTACCCTAAGGTTGACAATGACGGCAGGGCATATTTCCGTGTAGTCGCACCGAATGTGTGGCGTCTGCAGGTGGATGTATGCGGCAAGAAGTATGACATGAACCGTGACAGAAACGGTGTATGGACCGTAACTACTGACCCGCTTGTAGTGGGATTCCATTATTATTTCCTGCTTGTTGACGGACTTTCCGTCATCGATCCCAACACTACGACCTACTTCGGATGCAGCCGTCTCTCCGGAGGTATAGAGATACCGGAAGGCAAAGAGGGCGACTACTACCGCCTGCAGCAGGGCACTGCCAAAGGACAGGTGCGCTCTTGCCAGTACTATGCCAAGTCAACAGGCGAGTGGAGACATGCTATGGTCTACACGCCTGCGGAGTATGACAAGAACAACAAGAAGAACTATCCGGTGCTATACCTGCAACATGGCATGGGAGAGGATGAAACCGGATGGTCAACACAGGGCAAGATGCAGAACATTATGGACAACCTCATAGCGCAGAAGAAGTGCGTGCCGATGATTGTCGTTATGGAGAGCGGCGACGTGAAAGCTGGTTTCACCCCACGCAAGGGGCATGACACAGAGACGGAGCGTGGCCTTTACGGTTCAAATTTCCAGAAAGTGCTGTTCAATGACCTCATACCTTACGTCCAATCAACCTTCCGTTGCTACACAGACCGTGAGCATCGTGCCATGGCAGGGCTGTCATGGGGTGGCAAACAGACCTTCGACGCCACGCTGCAGCATCTGGATATGTTCTCATACATAGGCACTTTCAGCGGTGCACTGTTCAATGTTGACCTGAAGAACTGCTACAACGGTGTCTTTGCCGATGCCAAGAAGTTCAACAAGCAGGTGCATTATCTGTTCCTCGGATGTGGTTCTGAAGAGAACTTCGGCACAAAGAACATGCACGAAGGACTGCAGAAGATGGGTGTCAACAGCCATTACTATGTGTCACCGGGCACTGCCCACGAGTGGCTTACATGGAGACGATGCTTCAAAGAGTTCCTGCCTAACATCTTCAAATAACAATGAGACATCTTATTTCCTGCATTTTCATGGCGCTGTCAAGTCTCTTTGCCGGCGCACAGACATCCACCCAATGCACCAACCCGGTGCTTTGGGCGGACGTTCCCGACCCTGACGTGATACGTGTAGACAGTGATTACTACATGGTAAGCACCACCATGCACCTCATGCCGGGCGTACCGGTGATGCACTCGCGTGACCTCGTCCATTGGGAAACCATCAGTTACGTGTGCGACAAAATATCGGACACGCCACTATATGACCTTGAAGGCGGCACAGTATATGGCCGCGGGCAGTGGGCTACAAGCATACGGTACAGTAAAGGTACCTATTATCTGCTCTTTTCGCCTAACGACCAGCCATACCGTAGTTTCATATACACTGCCCAGAACCCCGCAGGGCCATGGCGGTTGCAATGCCGTACCAACCATTTCCACGACGCTTCGCTCTTCATTGACGATGATGACAGGGTGTATGTGGTATATGGTACGGGACAGATTGCTGAACTTAACAAGGACTTCACGGGACTAAAGGAGGGCGGTCTGCGTACAACCGTATTCAAAAGGGACGCTACGGAGACGGGACTGCTTGAAGGTAGCCGCATGATAAAGAAGGACGGCAAGTACTATCTGCTGATGATTTCATGGCCAAACGGCCAGAAACGCCGACAGGTATGCTACCGTGCGGACAACATACAAGGCCCTTATGAGAAGGAAACCATACTGCTCGACAACTTCAAGCAGTTCGGTTACGTCGGACAAGGGACGATAGTGGATGACATTAACGGCAACTGGTACGGTATAATATTCCAAGACCGTGGCGGAGTCGGGCGTGTCCTCACCCTCGAACCGTGCCGATGGAAAGAGGGATGGCCTATGCTGGGCGATGAAAACGGACGCGTTCCCGAAACATTCACCGTGCCGCTGAAGCCTTATATCCCCCAAAACGGCATCGTGGGCAGTGATGATTTCAGTGCCGGCACAATCAAGAAGATATGGCAATGGAACCATAACCCTATCAACTCAATGTGGTCTCTCACAGAAAGAGAGGGGTGGCTGAGACTAAAGACGTCACGTATCACGGACAATATCTTCCTCGCTCCCAACACCATCACGCAGAGAATGACGGGACCGGAGAGCGAAGCAACTGTCTGCATTGACGTTAACGGACTGAAAGACGGTGACGTCTGCGGTATGGCTGCATTCAACGGTGACTCCGGACTGCTCTCAATAGTGCAGGAAGGCAACAGCCGCACACTGCAACTGTCATTTGAATCCGTTGAACTTAAAGACCCCGGCAAACGTGTTGTGGGTGTGAAGAAGGATGTAATAGAACGTGTTCCGCTGAAAAACAGACAGGTGTGGCTACGCATACACGGCGATTTCAATCTCGGGCAAGACCTCGCCACGTTCTCTTTCAGCACTGACGGCAAGACATTCAAGCCCATAGGAAAACCGTTCAAGATGAGATTCGACTACAGACGCTTCTTCATGGGAACGAAATATGCACTCTTCTGCTACGCCACAAAGCAGTGTGGAGGATGTGCGGACTTTGATAATTTTTCAATCAAGCAATGAATACTTTTAAAACTTACATTACAATTCTGGCGGCACTCACATCGGGTGTCGCTGCTTTCGCAGAAGGACTGACAAGTCCGGACGGCAAACTCTGCGTGACAGTGCAATGCAATCAGGGACAGCCCACGTATTCTGTGACATTCAATGGTGCCACAGTCATACAGCCTTCGGCACTGGGTCTCAACACAAATACAGGTGACTTCACACAGGACCTGACGCTTTCAAAGAGCGGCAAAGTGCAGAAGGTGACTGATAATTACCGTCTTTACAATGCAAAACAGAGTGACATACACTACGAAGCCAACTCACAAGCCTACACTTTCGCACAGAAAGGCAAGGACATCATGGCTGTACGTTTCCAGGTTAGCGACAACAACGTAGCCTTCCGTTACGAACTTCTGTCGCAAAAGGAGACTCGCTGCTGCGTAATAAAGAATGAAGCCACAGCATTCAAGCTGCCACAGGGCAGCACAACCTTCATTTGTCCGCAGATGGGAACCATGACCGGATTCGCAAGAACGGCCCCAAGTTACGAGACACACTATGAGGCTGACGGTGCAATGGGCAACAACGGATGGGGACATGGATACACTTTCCCGTGCCTTTTCAAGGTGAAAGGTGAGGGAGACAAGTCTTCCAACCCTTATTGGACACTCATATCCGAGACCGGAGTTGACGGAGACTACTGTGCATCACGCCTCGAAAGCAAGGCAAACGGACTGTACCAGCTGACGTTCCCAAGCGAAAAGGAGAACAACGGATTCGGTTCCGCAACAGTACAGGCTGCACTTCCATGCGCAACACCATGGCGCACCATAACCATCGGCGAGACATTGAAACCCATTGTAGAGACTACAGTGACGTGGGACGTGCTGGGTGACAATGCCAACCACCGCAACAAGCCTGAGGCATACAAGGATGCAGCAACGAAATATGGTCGCGGCAGCTGGTCCTGGATTATCGCAAACGATGCGAGTTGCAACTATGACACACAGAAAAAGTATATAGATTTCAGTGCCGCCATGGGCTGGGAGTCTCTCCTTGTCGACGCCATGTGGGACGTACAGATAGGCCGTGACCGCATAGCCGAGCTGGCACAATACGGCAAGAGCAAGGGGGTAAGCCTCTATCTATGGTACAATTCCAACGGAAAGTGGAACGATGCTCCGCAGACTCCACGCAACTGCATGGACACTCCACACCATCGCCGTGCCGAAATGGCCTGGATGAAAAGCATAGGCATACGCGGCATAAAGGTAGACTTCTTCGGTGGCGACAAGCAATGCACCATGCAGATGTATGAAGACATCCTACGCGATGCGCAGGACTATGGACTTATGGTGATATTCCATGGCTGTACCCTGCCAAGAGGATGGGAAAGGATGTATCCGAACTTCGCAGCCTGCGAGGCAGTACGCGCCAGCGAGAACCTGCATTTCGGCCAAAGCGAGTGCGACCGCGAGGCGAAAGACGCCACATTCCTGCCATTCATACGCAACACTGTGGGCAGTATGGACTTCGGAGGCAGCACACTAAACTGGTACTACAACCCGAAGAACTTACCGAACAATGGTGGCGGACACAGAATAACGTCTGATGTCTTCGCACTTGCCACTGCAATACTCTTCCAAAGTCCAGTACAGCACTTCGCCATGGCACCGAACAACCTCACCGATGCACCTGCATGGGCGGTGGACTTCATGAAGGAGGTACCGACCACATGGGACGAGGTACGTTTCATTGACGGCTACCCCGGACGCTACGTTGTCCTTGCCCGCCGCACTGGCAGCAAGTGGTACATTGCCGGAGTGAACGCAGAAAAGGCCCCACTCCGTCTGAAACTATCCCTGCCTATGTTACAGCCAAACAGCACCGTAAGCCTTTACAGTGACAACACGCAACTGAAAGGCGGCGTGAAGCAGGTTAAGGTAAACAAGAAACAGGAGTTGGACATCACAATACCTTGCAACGGTGGCATGGTGATAAAATAGAGGATATTTCAAGGCTACAGCCACACCCCTCTGCAAAAGCATAGGGATTACATTATAAAAGGGGCACGATTGCATTGCAATCGTGCCCCTTTTATAATGTAATCGTACCCCTTTTACAACGGCTTTTCAATATGCCGTTTTTTTACACACCATATATACATCTCTTATTCTGCCTTTATCTGGAACGGTGATGCAGGCAGACTGTTACGGCCATAGACGTTGGCACGGGCAGGATTGTTCTTCCATGCGTAACGGATGGTGTATGATGCCTTACCGGCTGCTGCCGCC
This sequence comes from uncultured Prevotella sp., assembly GCA_964587945.1. GTDB lineage: Bacteria > Bacteroidota > Bacteroidia > Bacteroidales > Bacteroidaceae > Prevotella. The sequence goes on from CAZPNC010000025.1 coordinate 15,270, forward strand.
TCGTCAATCGGAATAATTACCTTGCTTCCGTCAACAAAAGCCTTTACATTCATGAAACGGCCGTCATTGGCTGATACCTCAAACTCTTTAAGGTCGGTACAGGGCTGCAATGGCTGGTTCATGGTTATTATGATGCGTCCGGATTCCGCCTTAGCCTCTACCGGTTCGGGTGAAAGTATGTTCTTCTTGCCGAAGACGGCATTGGACAATGCAAGCGCACAACGGTCGGTAATCTCTCTCTTACGCAACGGATGTATGTCCGAAGCCTCGCCAAGGTCAATGGCTACTGCAAGGTATGAATGTGGATCTGCATCGCAAAAGAGACGCTGTTGCTCTCTCAATGCCGACCATCCGCTCTGCTGAGGCTGGTCTATGGGTTGCATATAGTTTGCCAGTTGCACAATGCAGAAAGGCATATCAGGACGCTGCCACAACGTGCGCCAGCCGCCAGCGAGTTTCCTAAGCATCGCTCCATATACATCAGGACGGTCCGTATCAGACTCTCCCTGATACCATATCACGCCTTGCATGGCATAAGGTGCCAGCGGCCGTATCATGGCATTGTAGAGTACGGAGGCCTGGTTCTGCGTATTGACTTTGCCACCGAGCGGTCCCTGCATTATCAGCGAACCGTTATGGGTAAGCCACTTTGTGGAGATGGGCTGCTTAGAGCCGTCGGCAAAGACTATCTCATGGGGTTTGTCACGGAAGAAATTGGCCATGCCGGTCTTGCATACGATGCGCACGGAGATTACATTGTCGCCCTCATGGAGCAAGCCTGCAGGTATGGTGTAACGGCGTGGAGGATACTGATAATACGTGACACCGACCTGACGGCCGTTGACGTATGTATAGTCCATATCGTGAAGTGTGCCGAGGAGCAGTGTGGCAGGCTTGCCTGCATGAGCCGCATCAACGGTAACGTGCTGGCGGAGCCACATGGAACCGATGATAGGACGGCCGTTATAGCGTGCCCACGCATTGTTGTCGTACTGGTCATGCGTCTGCCATGCAGAGTCATCATAACCCGGTTGCTCGAAGACACCATAGCCGGGGTCAGTACGGTTAAGTGCATCAGACCACACATCATTGGCACGATTGTTTGCCTTTGTCTGGTAATCGACGTATTGAGGGTCTGTATATAGCAGATAATCCATATAATACTGTTCAGAGAACTGCTTTATGGAGTCTATGTCAACCCATGCCCTTATAGGACTGCCGCCAAGACTTGACTGTATGATACCTTGCGGAACGCCTGTCTCTGCCTGCATCTTCTTACCGAGGAAATAGCCTACGGCAGAGAATCTCCATGCGTTTTGCTTGTTCAATGGTTTCCATGCCGTGGGCATGATGTCACCCTTCGGACTCGTGGAATAGTCGGTATTGACACGGAAAAGGCGTATCTTGTCGTTGCTGTATGCGTCTATGTCAGCGGCATATTGCGGATATACACGCTCGATGTTGGTATCAATATTGGACTGTCCTGACACCATCCACACGTCACCCACCATCACATCGGTGAGCGTTGTGCTGCCTATCTGCATCAGGAACGGCCCGCCGGGCTTCTGCTTGGGCAGCGTTACCTGCCACCGTCCGTCAGTACCGGCGGTGGTTGTGTATGTCTTGCCGCGGAATATGACCGTGACAGTCTCGCCGCTGTCTGCCGTTCCCCATACAGGGAGGGGCTTCTCGCGTTGCAGCACCATGCCTGACTGAAACAGACGTGGCAGGGTTATGGCACCGCAAGACAGTGACAGCAGCAGAAAGAATATAAGAAATGGAATTTTTCGCATGATATTGAATGATTGAAAAATTAAAACAATTGAATGAAAAGGTAAAAGTCAAGAATTAAAAGTATTGACTCTTAATTCCTGACTCTTAATCCTTAATTTGACGAAGTCATGACCTTCTTGCCGTCAACGATGTATATCTGTCCGTGCTGCATCCTTGTGACGCGCTGTCCGTGCAGATTATAGACACAAGGTGCAGTGGTGCCGGCGGCAGTCTCGTCCTTTGCCTGCGCCTCTTTCACCTCAGTTGTGCCGTTTTCCATTTTGAAGATAAATGTATTGACACTGTGACTGCTGATAGGTATTGTAATGTCATTGGTTGGTTCGGCAATGGCGATGTCGCTTTCATTGCAAAGGCTTGTCAGCGAAGTGCTGCTTATGACCTTGCAACTCTTGACCTTATATGGCAGGCGCACCCTTATGTCGAGGTCTTTTGACAGTGTGTCTATGGTAATGACTATGATACTGTCGCCCTTAAAGTATGCAGAACGCTCGAAAGAGCCGGTCTGCGACGTATAGTTGCTGTTGGTGTTGACACGCCATGCGCCGGGCAAATGCTTTGCGAAATGGGACATTACGTAGCCACGTGGGAGTATTTCATCCTTCTTGTTGCCACCTGACGGAACAGTCTCCCCATCGCCTATCATGCCGAAACGCTGGTAAAGGTACCAGTAGATATAGCCGGAAATGCCGGCAAGCATGGACTCATTGAGTTCTTCAGCAAACACAAGTTCGTCCTGCCAGCGTGGAACATCATAGATTTTCTGTGCATCTCCCAACGGGTCTACGGTGTGTTCAGTCATCCATGTCTCCTTGCCGTACATGGTAGCCTTGTCACATGCCGTCTTCATATTGCCGAGAGGCTTGCTGCCATAGATGTGTCCGCCGATGACATCTATAAGGTTCCGCGTCTTCTCATCGTCAAGAAGCTTGTTCGTATATTCAGGGTTGAAGTAGAAAGACTCGCCTCCTAACAGCCTCACGCCGGAGGCTTTGGAGAAACGGCTGCCATAGTTCGCCACAAGATCGTGCATCTCGTCTGGTGTGTAAAGGCAGCCACTGTAGCCCACCCACCAGTCAGGCTCGTTCTGAATGGCCACGACATCCACGGGAGCGCCTTGGTTTTTCATGTAGGAAACGAACGTATTGAGCCACGTAAAGAACTTCTTGCAGCCGTCATCGGTCAGTTTTCCCCTTACGGACTGTGTTTCATCATTATCGTTTTTGCCGCCGGAGGAACTGTTATTCGTCTTATATGCAGCGGGAGGAGACCACGGTGTGCCGAGGATTATGGCACCTTTGCTACGCGCCATCTTCACGGCGTCCACGTAACCCTGCCAGTCATAGACGGAGTCATACCAGTCATTCTTTACGTCTCCGATAAGGTTCGGCGATATTTCCATACGCAGTATATTCAAGCCTACCGGTGAATCGGAACCGTAGGCCATATCGATTATCCTGGCATCTGTTACCGGGCGCATCAGGCTTCCCATGGCCGCGGCGCCGAAACCGGTGACCTGCTGACAGGAATCCTTTGACACAGTGACCGTAACAATGGGGGTTCCGCCAAAAGAGCCGATTGAGAAGAAGGAAAGAAGGGTAAGGATAGAGTATTTAATTAATTGCATATAGATTGTGGTTGATTGGTTTTCAGTTATCGATTATACGTTATGAGTTGTGCGCTACAAGTGTTATGTCAGCGGAATATACCTGCTACATAAAACCTGTAACGCACAATTCATATCCGTAACTATATTAGTTTAACGGCAGATACCAGTTTTTATTGTCCATAAGGAAATTATAAACAGCCTCGTCTTTGGTACCGTTTCTCCTTGCAATAGGGTCTGCGAGATATGACTTGTCATTTCTCCGCAATGCAATGCGCATCAGGTCGTAGTAGCGTTTGCCCTCGAAAGCGGTCTCAAGTGCCATCTCCTGCACTATCATGTCTTCAAGAAGCGGTATCTGATACTGCACGGTGTCTTCATAAGAAGCAAGCTCTGTCGCTGGCGTAGGGATAATGAAGTTCTTGTCGCACTCCACGTTGCCGCAGCCACGGCCATGTATTCCCTGCGTGTTTCTCTCCGTAAAGTCCTCATCCCCGAAGTTAATCAGGCTTCCGGCACGTTCACGTTCCTTCGGTGAAACATATTGTTGAATCATCTTGTCACGCAGACCATACTTGAGTATGCAGAATGCGGACTCCGTATAACCGGCACGGCAAAGGGCTTCTGCGAACATAAGGTAAACCTGTTGGCGGCGGTATATGGAGATGAAATTATAGGGAAGTTTGTCTATTGACTGTATGTCACTTGAATAATTGGAAGTCTCATCCCAATTGACCACATCACTTCTGTAGCTGCCAAACAACCTCAGGTCACCCTGCATGATGGACTTCCTCAGTCCGGTCTTTGGTGCATAGGTGGTGTCTCTACGCGCATCATCATACACAGAAAGATAAGTATAATTCTGTGAAGCGGAGATGTTACGCATAGCAGCAGACGGAGTCACCTGGAAATAATAATCATTGTTCAACGTGGACTCATATACATTTTCCAGCATACTCCTTACTCCATACAATTCAGTGGACTCCATTGGTATGATACATATATTTTCTCCACCACCCGTAGATGTACTTGTGACACTACTCGTGAAAGAATCAATGATACTACCAGTGGCAAAATTCAGATTCTCAACAAGCCATTGTACACCTGCAGCACCTGTGTAAACAGGCTTGTTCTTCATCGTAAGGTACTGGCTGAAGTATTCCGCAGCCTCCTGATATCGGCCTGACCACAGGCACATCTCACCGAGAAGCACACGCACAGGTATAAAGAACTGTGAGGAATTGAAACTCCCTACGCTGCCATACTGCGGAAAGTCGGTGTCCACATACGGTTTGATGTCATCAATGAAGTAATTGCAGATTGCATTGATGTCAGAGCGGCTCTTCTGCATTTCCTGCTCGGCCTGATTCTCTGTAAGTATCGGTTCTGTCACGAGTGGCACCGCTCCATATACTTTTGCGAGCTGAAGGTAAGTCCATGCACGGTAAGTCTTGACGGCAGCGAATTCCTTTTCAAAAATCTTCTTGCCCAATTTGGCAAGTGCTGTATCGGCATTGGCGATGAAATAGTTACAGTTGTTGATAACAGCGTAATAATCACTCACCTGATTGTATTCGTTTTTAGTGCTGAAATCAAATTTAGCCACGTTTTTTATGGCCGTTGTCGCCTTGTCAGTAGGTGCCATAAGGTCTGCGCGCACCTCACCAAGAAGCACAGTTCTGTCAGCAATGACCTGCATCTTGCGTATTATTCCCATGACACTGTAAAGAGTATCCTGCGGCGTTGACAGATTGTTGTCCTCAGTAAACTCCACCATGTCAGACTTAGTGTCAAGCATATCGGAGCAACTTGCCATTGAAGCCAGGCAGCAAAGACCCAATATCACTTGCTTATATCTATATATTTTCATAGTTGTAATGTTGTTATGTCGTTTAATTATTTAGCCGTCTGGTTCGGACTACAGATTAATCTTCACGCCCATAGCGAATGATCTGCCCACTCCGAGCAGGCCTCTGTCAATGCCTTGTGACAGCACATTGCCTGAGAGAGCACAGTCCGGATTGCTTCCAAGATAACGGGTTATGGTGAAGAGATTCTGTGCTGAGCCCCATACCGTGATACCTTGTAGGAACGTATTGTTTACAGGAATGGCGTAACTTAGTGTCACATTGCTCAGACGCAGGTAACTTCCATCCTCAATCCATCGGTCACTGAATCGTGCATTGCCATGCGGGTCCTGATAACTTATGCGCGGAATGTCCGTCACTTGTCCCTCAGTCGTCCAGCGGCTGTTCATCGCTTCCGTCTGGTTATAGAAGTACTTGCCGCTCTCAAGGATGCTGCGCTCGTAGTTATATATATCATTTCCAAGGCAGTAACTCATCGTTACGTCAAGAGTCCACTTCTTATAGTTAAGATGACTGTATATATTTCCGTAGAGAGATGGGTTAGGGTCGCCTATAACCACGCGGTCATTGTCATCTATACAACCATTGTTGTCAGCGTCAACAAACTTCATATCGCCTGCCTGGAAATAGACTTTGTTTCCGCTTTCGTCCAATTGGTACAGGCCGGCAGCCGTTGCTTCCGCCATAGTAGAATAGACACCGTTGGTCCGATAACCGTAGAACAGCCCTACAGGGTTGCCTACTGATGTCAGAACCGTTGCCCCATAGATTGATGTTTCGATGTTCTTGTCGTCCGTACCCAATGCTGTAACCTTATTCTTGTAGTGCCCCATTGTTGCACCTACTTCCCAATGCCATGAGCGAGTGTTCAAAGTCTTCACGCCAATGTTCATGTCGAAACCGGCATTCTCCAGTTTTCCACCGTTACCCCAGTTCTCGCTAAGACCGCTTGTCCATGCCATCTGGCGTAGTGTCAGCAGGTTGTTTGTCCATGATTTGAACACATTGAAGCCCAAATGCAAGTGGTTGTCAAAGAAGTTTCCTTCCACACCACCAGTCAGACGGCGTGTAGTCTCCCATTTCAAAGAACTGTTTCCCACATTGCTGAGAACCTTTCCGTCCACCGTTGCATTCATCATGCTATTGGCAACGAAGTACGTCCGTGATGCGGTATAGTCCACATCGTCATTGCCTGTCACGTCATATCCGAGGTTTACACGCAGATAATCCAGATATTTTATGTTTGAAAGCCATTTCTCATTGGTCATGACATAAGAAGCCTGAAGGCTTGGGAACAGTCCCCATACTACGCCAAAGGCTTTCAATCCGTCAGCATCCGCACCGAAACGTGATGAAGCCTGCGCCGACAGGGCAGCAGTGAGATAATACTTCTCTGCATAGTTATAGTCGGCATTGGCATACCATGTGATGTCGTTAAATTTGTCATCAACGCCGTCAGTAGACTTATACACGAGTGAAGACGACATGTTCGGTGTCTTGTCATTACCAGTATTGTAACCCTTCTGCACGTTGAGCTTGTAACTGTTGCTTATGTATCTCACACCTCCATACACTTTGATGGAATGTGCGTCATACTTGTTCGCCCAGTCAGCACGTGTATCACTCTGTATGGAGTTCTGCCTTGCAGCGAGCGATTCCACCACATTGTTCACATAAACGCGGTCAGTCAGTCCGGGAACGCGGAACATTGGCATGCCGGTTATAGGCAGATAGTAGTTCTCATTGGTGTTAACGAGCGAGAAGTTGAAAGCCTCCCTGATTGACAGATGTTTGTTAAACTGATACTTTGGCGTAACACTGAACATCACAAGACGGTTACCGAAAGTGTTTCTGTTACGTCCGTCACCATTGTCAATAATGCTTACAGGGTTGGCAAGACTACGGTCGCTGGTAGAAATGTAACCAGAAAGGTAGTCATCCGCCTCTGAAAGGTAACTGCTTTGATTACCGCTGAAGTCATAGGCGTAAGGTGACAGGAACGGAGACTTGATGAGTGCAAGGGCGTTAGGCGATGTAACTGTTGCGTTTTCCACATTCTCCGAGAAGCCGATGTCACGCAAATCACGGGTTATATCACTGAAAGAAGCGTCGAAACGCACATTCAAATCACGTATAATATCGATGTCGGTATTAAGGCGCATGTCGAACCTTGAGAAGTCATTTCCCTTCAAAGTACTGTTTGCAGACGTGTAACCTACGCTTAGATTATAGTTCGCCACCATGTCGCCACCCTGCACATTGATGCCGTATGACTGTGCGAAGGAGTTACGGTAGACTTCCTTTTTCCAGTCAGTCTGGCTATGATAAGTGGGATAATAATAATATTTCGGGTCAGATACGAGGAACGGCATGCCTGACACATCCTTCATTTCCGAAGACAACATCTCCGTGGCATACGTGCGGTATTCATCAGATCCAAGCATGGAAGCGGTGCGTGGCTGAAGCTGGAACTTCCCTCCTATGGTCACATCAATCCTCGTTGCCATGCTGCGGCTACGTTTTGTCGTTATGAGTATTACACCGTTGGCACCCTTTGCACCATATATGGCAGTACCGTTCTTCAGCACTTCCACCTTATCTATATCATTGACATTGATGTTTGCAAGGATATTGTTATAGTATCCGTCGTGCAACATGGAGCGGTTATACTGCATATCCATCAGCACCCCGTCCACAATAATCAGCGGCTGGGCATTGGCACTGAGGCTGTTCAGTCCGTTGATGAACATAACGTTGCCCAATCCCTCATTGCCTCCTCTGCTCACGGTTCTGATATCAGCCCCAAGCCGATTTGATATGAGCGGGTCAATGCTCTGTTCGGCATTGTTGCCGAAACCGGAAGCAACAGAACTGCGTGTGCCTGCAGTCTGACTGCCGTAGGTCGCACTGAAAGCGTCAGAGAACATCTTGGCATCCACATGGCCCAGGTCACCGCCTATAGCCACGCGCTGTGCCTGCTGTCCTTCAAGTGTCATATATACACTTCCCACATAGTCAGGCAAAGATATTGTGTATTCGCCCTTGCTGTCACTCATAGTCGAGAACGTCCGGTCACCATAAGCCTGTATCTGCACACCGGCCAGAGGCTCGCCCGTGGCAGCATCCGTCACCTTTCCCCTTACATCCTTGGCAAATACCTCGCATGTAAGCAAGGAAAGGCCGAAAGAGGTGAGTATGAAAGCCCCTCTCCAGTTTCCCATGGGATGGGATACAAGGCGGGATATTTTTTCTTTAATAGTATTCATAGTTGTTCGATGGTTTTGTGATTCTTACTGTTCTTTTGAGTAATTAGGGCGCAGGAAGATGCAGTCAAGATACATCTCGCGGTTATACTTTGCCGCTTCCTTGGCACTTATAGAACAAGTGATGGTGACGCTCACCTTGTCATTGTTCTGGTCGAAGTTGCAGGCCGGCAGTTTGAAGCCTTCCGCCACCATTATGGTATCCACGCGATCAGGGGTATTCGTGAATGTCCCTCCGCCACAGTTATAAGTCTGTGCCACGCCATTCTCGTCAATATAGTTTATGGCAGCCTTGAACTTGCACGGTCTCATGTTGCCTAAAGGACCCTCTACGGTCTTCGGAAGCACCACAACACAGAAGTCATACTTACCGGACAGCGTATTGCTGATCTTGTATTTTACAGTCCAGTTAGCCGTACCGCTTGATGGGACGATATCGAGATATGCACCCTTTGATATGCTGTCGGCATTGAGCGAACGTCCGTTGTAACTGCAAAGTGTATAGGAAAGGATGTTCCATGTAGACTCCGCCTCCTGCTCTATCTTCTTGAAATAGGTCTGCACAGGGGTGAACGGCCACTCGTCATGATAATAGAGACTGCCGTTGCTGCATTTAAGCATACCCTTTGCCTTGCCCAGCAGGCCATCGCTGTCGAAAGGACGGTAGAAGACATGGTACTGAGGTGTTGATTTGCTGTACCACCAGCTCACGAGACTATCCATCGGACTGGACTGCACCGTTCTGCTGAAGACGGCGTCTTCAAGCAGTGCCCGGCTCGTCCAATAGCGCTGAAGAGAATCACCCTTCTCCATTGCAGAACTGTATTTGTAGTATGAAAGGGCTTCATTCCACGCTTTCTCCCATCCGGCATTGGTAGGTATGGTCATAAAATAGGTGGAGTCCTCATCGTTGATGCGGCCTATGCTGTTTATCAATATGTTGCGTTCCGTAATGACAGAGTCCACATAAACCGGCACACCGTCAACCAGTCCGCTGCTAAGGCTGGCATCTTCATTGAAATAGTCCTCATTATATCCGGCTATGACATTGCCCACAGACTGTAACCAGTCCAACTGCGTCATAGCCTCATAAACCGTATATGAATATGGCATCTGCGACTGTATGACGTGCATTACGCCGTTCTTCCCGCGCAAATTACTGTCCTTAAAGGGTATACCTCCCACAGCATCCTTTTGCATAGTGATATTCTTCCCGTTCAACAGGCGGAATGCCACCGTAGAGTCAGTAGCAGAACGCAGGGTTCCGGCAAGATGGTTCTTCACGAAGACTTTCTCCACTGCAGAGTCTCCCTTAGCCGTTTCCGTCAGGGCTATGAGTGAATCCTTGTTGAATGTGCCGTTTACGGGAGCGAAGACTGTAAGTGCCTGTCCGCCTTCAAGCAGTGAGGCGTATGACACACTGGTCTTCTTGTGCTGGCGGAAAACAGAAGTGCTGTTCAGCACCTCGGCAAAGTCGCTCAATTCCGGACGTGATGTTATCTGCTCCCACAGTGTGGTGTTGCTGCCTACCACGCCACTGTTGTCGTAGTGGTCGTCCCAGTCGGAGCAGGACGTTAGCCCTGCAAGCGCTGCAAGGACTGCCATGGCCATAGACCCGCTCCGTCCTATCCTGCATGGAAGCGGAATTGAAGAGGGTTTCAATGAGGCTATTTTTTCTTTGATGATATTCATAATGATGAGTTTTTATTTAGTGTTGTTCTGATTATTCCGGCGACTCCGTTTTTCCCTGTTTTTCAGGCAGGTTGCAAAAGGGGCTTGATTACATTGTGAAAGTGGCTTGATTACACCGTGAAAGTGGCCTGATTACACTGCAAAAGCGTCCCTTTTACAAAGGTGCCATATATATACCGGGAAACTGGGGTCAGTGCTTGTCCTCTCCTTCCGGACTTGCATATATACTCTTAGGGCATAGTTCCAGATAGTCGAATGACCATTCCACATTGCCGTCCATCACCTGTCTGAATCGCAACCAGTATGTTTTGCCTTCCTCGAAGTCGTTGGTTGTCAGGATTCGGCGCATATGCTCCGCAGCATCCACACGGAAGTTGGTTGCACCTGGCTTGCCGTAGGAATCCATCGCCTTCATATAGTTACGGTTACGCATGGCCTTGTCGTTGGCAGTGTTGTGGTCCGCATCATCAGTGTCGGCCTCATAGCCCACTTCCGGATACCATGCTCCTATGCGGAGGTCAACAGGTATGCCGCAAGGTGTGAACGTACCGTTGGATTCTTCACTCAAATAAACCTGGACAACGCCACGTTCCTCTCCGCAAACGTAACCGAGACGTATCTCATACAGACCCGGAGGAGGTGTAGGCAGTTTCAGTTTCACGTCATACTGTCCCTTTACACAGATGGCATTTCCCAGATATGAACTCCACCATGGGTCATCATTGTGTACTCCGATGAACGTTTCGGGAGAAGTCTCCCATCCGGATATGTATCCGTTCTTGAAGCCAGTGAATGTCTCCACGCCGTAATGGCCGCGCGCACCTTGGTTCATGAAATCAGGACTGAGTGTCGTTGCGTCAATCCTCATGCGGCAGTTGAGTGCCACGTCCCTCACTTTGGTGCTATATTCGAGAATGTCGTCAAGGTAATGATATGTGCCATTGAGGGCATTCTGGTCGTGGTTGCCGCTCTCTGATGCAGAAAGCACCTTGACACCGCGGCAGCCGTCGATGACTTTTGTCTTCAATCCCTTGCGGTTAGCATAGAGAACACCGTTCGCACGGCAGAACCTTACCATGGCACCAGGACACATTGTCTGCCAGAAGTCTTCGGCATCAGCCACATCCGTACGGCAGCAGTTGGTCAGTATCTCGCCGGAAGGTGCCCAGTCACCATAGTTTCCCAGACGGTCCATGAGATGATAGCTGACGAAACGGTTGAGAGGGTTCTTGCGGTTGGCGAAATCATTGTCATAAAGACCAGCATCCGCCGGGAATGTAGTATCGTAAATTCTCTTTGCATATGCTATGAGTTCCTGTATGTTGTTAATGCCTTTCTTGCGATAAATGCTGTCAGGCTCAACGAAAGCAGTGAACTTGTAGTAGCGTTTCTCAGGGAAATGCGCCGTGCGGTCGGCTCCACCGTAGCGCATCGGGATACCCTTGGTAACGGAATCGTCACTGCAATAATATGACATGTCAACATATTTGGTCAGTGAATCGGTCAGATTTGTCATCTTCAGTGCCTGCGAGAAAAGCGTGATTGTAGAGTCACTCTCTATAAGGTCAGGCAGGAAGAGGTTGCTGGCGGTAAGCACACGGTTTACGACATGAACCACACCATTGGTTACAGAGTCGTCTTTCTCCACGATACGGGAGCGTTTGTTGACGAAAAGCATCAGTTGGTTGTTGTTTGTGACATCACTGTCACTTGTCAGCGTGAGGTAACGGTCGTCCATGTTCAGTTCGGGCAGTGTGCCGTCACTGTAATCAGTGGTGAAGAACGCACCCTTGCTGACAATGTGTGTGCGGGCAATAGTGTCGCACTCCTTGAGCGGTATCTCGTTCACACTGCTATAGCCATACTCGGCAAGGTAGTTGTTCACCGCATCGTTGTTTGGCAGGAATACGGTAAAAGTGCCATAGGTGCTGAGCAGGTTGTAGTAACCTGCACGCTGCAATATGGCCTGGAACTGGCTGAAGCGGTCAGGACTGTCGCTGATGAGTTGCGCTGCCGTACGCTTGGTGGCGGTATAATAGTTGGTGTCGTCAAAGTCATTGTCAACGCAAGCCGCCAGACCTGAGATGCCAAGGGAGAGAATGAAGAGGTGAAGCAACAGCATTCCTCCCCGTCCTTCCCTGCGCAGAAGGGAGGCAAAACGGCATTTTATTTCTTTGATAGTATTCATAATTGTTATTTTTTATTCTTTGTTTGGTTAGTGCGGAGTTGTCTGTGCTTACTCAAACTCTTCTGTATTGCCGTATGCACTGTTCTGCTTCAGATATGGATTGAGTTTCAACTCATCCTTATTGTACGGGAAGAATATTATGTTCGGGTCGCTTAACTTTATCTTTATGGCATTGACGTTGTCCTTATACTTGACCGTTGCCTCTGATACCAGATGCTGGGTGCTGCCGTTGCGCAATGTGACACGCATGAGGTCGAACCAGCGTTTGCCCTCGAACATCAGTTCCCTGTTGCGTTCGTCAAGCAACAGCTGCTCCATTTTATCACGGCTCTGCTTGTAATCACTGAACACCAGCGTGTCTTTAGCAGTGGTTGAAATAAGGTTACGGGCACGTTTGTTAACGGAATTGATAAGTGTAAAGGCGGTTTCGTAACCTGCTTCGCCCTTCATTATCTCAGCTTCAGCCTTCATCAGCATCACGTCCGTGAGACGGTAGACTATCCAGTTTGCATAAGTGTTGTCACGTCTTGAGAAGCTTAACTTAAGGCTTTTCTCGTCACTTACCTTGGTAATGTCAAGATATACGGAAGTATTGACGTATTTTGTGATGGAGTACTTTGCACTGGAACTGGCCATTGTCTCATAGGCACGGCAGTCATTTGAAGCATAAAGCAGTCCGGCTGTACCTGCCGCCACATTCTCCCTATGCTCTGACAGGGCTGCAAAATTGCCGAGAGGCTCTTTGTTCGTGCCGTAATATGAGCCTACGTATGAGTTTTCCACACTTTGGTTCGTCTTGAAATAAAGTTCAAACAGACTCTCGAAACTGTTGCCTGTCCCGAAGATTTCCTCATAGGCATTACCGTAAAGGGTGCTTCCGTCAGGACGTTCACGTATGAGTGGTATACCAGAGAACTCGTACATGTCAAGCAAATCGCCAAGATAGTTCTTCCGCTGCTTGTACTGTTCTTTCTTGAAGTCTATGACAAGGTCACAGTACTTGATGCACTCGTCATAGTTGCCACGCCACAGGTTCATGTCGGCAAGCAGTGCATATATCGGCAGACGGGTCACACGGCTGGTGTTCTCTGTTGCCATACTGGCTGCAGTGCTATTGCTCATACGGCTGTCATCGATATAACGCCTGACGGCATCGTCCTTGACTTTCTCCAAATCAGCTATGAGTGTGTCCAAGGCTACATTCATACTGGTTGGTGCTATTCTGTAGTCCGTAAGGTCATCAATACTCGGTTCGAAGGAAATCGGCACGTCACGGAATGTACGCACAAGGTAGAAATAGCACAAGTCACGTATAAACGTAGCCTCAGCGATATTGGCCTTCATCTCGTTTACAGTGTAGTTAGGGTCTTTCTCCTGCACCCGTGAAGCATAATGACACACCGTATTGCAACGGTTTATGGTCTGGTACATAATCGCCCACTTTGTCATTGCATTGGTGGGGAGTATGTTTTCCTTGAGAATGTCGGCAAAGTCGTTGTTCACACTGCGTCCCTGCACGATGTTCTCGGAACGCACCTCGCCCCACACTCCCATGCGTAGGATACTTTCTGTGGATTCCAATGACTCGTAACAACTGTTCAGCACACTTGTCACATCGGCCTTCTGCGTCCAGTAGTTTTCCAACACCACATCGTTAAGG
>CAZPNC010000026.1:0-29013 GCA_964587945.1 uncultured Prevotella sp.
TTTTTCGTCTTCTTGGGAAACCATTGGCACATTCTGTTGCAGTATAATTGTTGTACTGTTTTCAAATCGGGCTTCCACCATTCGGAATTCTATCAATTTGTTCAATTCTGTAAAGGTATCCTCGCTCATTGTGTCAGGACGATGGAGTAACTGCACATTGGAAAAATCCACATCTGCTATCTTTCTCCACGCCTTGTTATAGATGTAGGCTGCTGTTTCCTTTTCCGGAGTGGCAACAGTGCGTAGCATGCAGTACAGACTGTCACCACCATCAGTCGCCAATCGTGCCATCTCCATTGTGACTGTACTGTCGATATTTATCGTTAGACGCTCTGTTTCAATGTCGCTTAGATTAACATCACAGTTTAATGGGGACCGTAATACTGCCGGTGTTGACGCATCCATCTTCTTGAGGTTTACCAGTTCGTTGCGCTGTTCCTTACTTAGATAAGAGAAAAGACTATCTGGTATGTTCACGAACATCTCACCAACGCTTTGTGCATTGGCCGTAGTCGTGATGGCCAACATAAATGAAAAAAGAATTGTACGCATATTATTTCTTCGTTTTTTTCTTCATCAGGCTATAAGCCTTGTACAGGCCGAGTTCGCCGGCTTTACTGAAATCTACTTTGGCCTGAGACACTTTGCCGGATGACAGATTTGCCAGACCACGGTTATAGTAGGCATAAGACAGGTGCGGGTCAATGGTAATGGCTTGTGTCAACAGTTCCGTTGCCTTGTCGTAATTTTTCATACGGGCACAGAATGTGCCATAACAATATAGTACATAGGCATTGTCCTTGTCCATATTGTGAAGTGTTTCAAAATCACTCATTACGCCGGCTTTACGTAATTCTTTCTCCTGCGTAGTCAGGCCTTTGTCATATTCTACAGACATTGCACCACAGACAACCCGTTGCCATTGTGCAACGAATGATGATGGCTTCTTCTGGATGTAGTCGTTTATATCTTTCAACGCCTCTTGGTAGTTCTGCGCAGACGAGTAAGCTGCAGCTCTTGCCAGCAGTAAGGCCGTTGTCTCCTCTTCTTTTTGGGTCTTGTGCATTGCGTCAGAGATGACATCCACCATGTCGTTGGTCGGTATTCCTACGCTTTCTCCTACTCCGCCGAGTGTAGGCATGTCGAAAGAGAAACGTTTTGTAAGGCCGGAGAGTTCCATACGGAACTTCTCAATGGAGTCGTCATAAAGCGCTTTGGATGACATATCATTATTATGTGTATCCATAGTCAAGGCGAGATAAGGCTGGTACTGCTCCGTTACCTGACGGTTCTGTATTCTTCCTCTGTATTCGCTCTTGTATTCCTGTTCGTGTTCTTCTTCATCCTCCACGACAACTTGATTGTATTTCTCCGGGTCTATATCGCTCATCTTGCGTGCTGCTGCAACTTTTTTGCGTGACCATCGTTGCTGTACGCCGATATGTTTGTCCATCTGTGCCTTGAAAATGCGGTACTCATCTTGTTCAGCCTTTGCCGTCATGCCCAGTTTTCGGTAACATTCCGCTCTGTAATGGAGTCCTGTCCAGAAATTAGGGAATTTGTTTATCACCTTAGTGTAGTCACGTATAGCCCCTTGCAGGTTTCCTGTACGGTCCAGTAGCGTAGCACGGTTGAAGAGAGCCATAAGGTTGTCGGGCTCAAATGTCAGTACATAGTCAAAGTCTTCTATGGCTCTGTTGTCGTCACCTACCTGCTGTCTAAGCAGACCACGGTTGTAATGTGCGAGGAAATTGTTAGGTTCTGTCTCCAGTGCTTCGTCATAGTCTCCCATTGCTCCGCGCAGATTGTTGAGCCGGAGTCGTGCCAAAGCCCTGTTGACAAGGCTTCCTGCATCTTTAGGCCGTAGGTGCAGAGCCTTTGAAAAACTAATGTCTGCCGTTTCCCAATTCTCTTTGCGTAACGCCAGATTAGCCTTTACACGCCATGCGTCGGCATTGAAAGAATCCACTTCCAGTCCCTTTTCTATCCATTGTTCTGCTGCCAGCGTGTCTTTCTTGTTCAGATAAACTTCCGCTTTCAGCAGATAAGGAGGCGCATATTGCTTCCATCGTGCCATTATTGTATCCAGTTGCAGCAGTGCCATGTCGTAGACTTTCTGTTCCATGTAGCATGCTGCACGGTTATACCAATAGTTACGGTTGTTGGGTTCAAGTTCAATAGCCTTTGAATAATCCTCTATTGCGGCATCATACTGCTCCAGCCTTATTCTCGAAATGCCACGTAAATCATACAGTCCCGTTATGTATGGGTTCAGTTCTATTGCCTTTGAGGCATCTGTTTCGGCACCGTTCCAGTCGTCCAGGTAATACTTGGCGATAGCTCTCAGTTGCCATGGTTCCCAAAGGTATGGCTTCTGCGATATAGCCTGATTGAAATATTGTATGGAAAGTACATAGTCTTCATAATGCAGTGCTACTCTTCCACTGAGAATAACACGGTCAACGTTATACTGTGCATGCGAACACACAGTCAGAAGGCAGAGCAACAGCCCCGCCCATATTCTCCTTACCCATTTGTGGCAAGGAATTGTGTTCCGGTTATTATCCTGAATTTCCCCCAATGTTTCTCGTTTCTTATTGTATCCCGACTTGTCACTTCTGTCTTGTATGTGGCGTCTTTGTCTTGTATCCGCAACGGAAACGTCCCTGAAGCAAAGCACGTAATTTGGACTTGATGAGCTGTTTACGCAGAGGTGATACCCTGTCTATGAACATTTGTCCTTCAAGATGGTCGAATTCATGCTGCATGACGCGTGCGAGATAACCATCAACCCATTCTTCATGTTCTACAAAGTTCTCGTCCATATATTTCACACGTATGCGTGTCGGACGGATGACTTTTTCATGTATTGTAGGCACAGAGAGGCACCCTTCTTCTGATGTGTCGGTCTCGCTGTCATCAAATTCCTCTATATGTGCATTGATGAATACCTTGTGGAAGTTTTCATATTCCGGGAAATCCTCTTTTAGTATATCAAGGTCAATGACTACAAGCCTGATGGCGAGTCCTACCTGTGGTGCCGCAAGTCCTATGCCCTCGCTTTCAGCAAGGGTTTCCCACATATTTGTAATAAGTTTCTGTAATTCCGGATAGTCTTTATCTATATCCTGTGCCACCTTTCTGAGTATTGGCTGACCGTATGTATATATCGGCAATATCATAAGTATTTGTTATGTTGTTTGGTCAGTGGGTTGACCTTACTGACGATGATTCTATCTTCTGGAACAAAGATAGTCTTGAAGTATGATGGTAGCAGAAATCCTGTCAACAAGTGCTTTGTCCTGTCTTGCTTTCTTCCGCAACCCGGCATCCAGCATTGTTCTGTGTGCCATAACCGACGTGAACCTTTCGTCATAACCCTCTATGGGTATTTCGGGATGTATTTTCCGCCATTCCGCCTCAAATTGTTTCACGCGCTGAAGATTCTCTGATGGTTGCCCGTTTGGCTGCATCGGCTCGCCGATGATGACACGTTCCACTTCTTCTTTCTTCACATATCCATTCAGAAAGGACATGAGTTGCTTGGTATCAAGAGTATCAAGCGCACCGGGCACAATCTGCAACATGTCTGTCACAGCGAGCCCGGTGCGCCTTTTTCCGTAATCTATCGCTAAAATGCGTGCCATTGCTTATTGGGCGCCTTTCATGACTATTGCTTCATCAGAAGCCATGCGTCAGGATATGCAGAACGAAGGGAGTTACGACTCTCCACTGCATTTGTCTTAGCGTCAAATGTTGAAGCCACAACGCGATACATGTTGCGTTCTGAATTGTATGCAACCTGCGCGCTGTAACCTGCCTTGTTTAGGGTACTTTGTAGGCCTTCCGCGTTTGCACGAACGCCAAAAGAACCTACTACCACAGAGTAGGCCTTCAAACCGGAACCGCTTACAACGGTTAGGTTTTCAGAACGCACCGGCACATTATCGTTATTATCTGTCACTGTAGCCTGTGCAGGAGCCTCAACCAGCGGAGTCACAACTGGATTCTGCTGTGTCTGTCCTTCTGTCTGCTGTGTTGGGTCGGACTGTTGCTGAGACATTTCCTGCGCCTTTGCTTTTTCGTAAGCCTTACGGTAAGCGCTTTCCTTTGACGAACCACATGATGTAAATGCTATGGATGCGCATATCGCTGCGCATATCATTACGTATTTCTTCATTCTAAACAATAGTTAAAAGTTAATACTTACGTTGAAATATGCCACAAAGGTAATAAAAAAACATTAGCATTTTATGCATTTCGCTATTTTTAACACAAAACATTCCGCTTTTCAAGTATTTTTTTGCTACATTTGCAAATAAATTTAGTCAACACTATTTATAACCCTTAAAACATTATTTGTATGAAAGCATTAGGTTACATTGGCGCTATCATCGGCGGAGCCGTTGCAGGCGCAACAGCAGCACTTCTTTTCGCACCGGAGAAAGGTTCTGAGACGCGTTCAAAGATTCAGGACGCAGTAAAGGATTTCTGTGACAAGCATGACATCAAACTCTCATGCAAGCAGATGAAGGAGATTGCTGACGATATAGAATAAAGGTTCTCGTACTGACGCACTGAGTGCATCCGATACTACTATAAGTTGCAAGTTATGAGTCGTAAGTGGTAGGATTTTCCAGTTGCCAAGACAGAATGACCTGCAACTTATGGTTTTTATAAAGAACACCCCAGAACATTTAATCTGCGTAGCACTATGTTGTCAAACGACAAAAACATCGAACGGATTGCCGACCTTGTGGAAGAAGCGAAGCAATGGCTGCTCTTGAAAAAGGAGTATACCAAACTTGACGTGATAGAAAAGGTGGTGAGAATCCTCTCAGCGCTCACCATTGCTTTCGTTATTGCATTGCTGGCACTTCTGGCATTGATATATCTCTCTTTTGCGGCGGCATACTGTCTGGCGGAAATGTGGAACTCGTTGCCGCTGGCTTTTCTGGCAGTCTGCCTCGTATATGTCATACTCTCAGGTGTAGTCCTTGCTAAACGTCACTCATGGATAGAGCGTCCAATGGTGAGATTTCTCATAGGTGTATTCAAGGACGATGCTGTCGACCGATAAACTTCAACCGCTATGCAAAAGAAAACGAACAAGGTTCCGGCCCAAGTCACAATAGATTCGCTGGAGGCCCTTAACACATACAAGGAACAACTAAGAGGTGAACTCGACATTAGGGAGGAACGTGTCGCCGACATCTGGCAGGAGATGTTCAGACAGCCTACGCAGGAAGAGCTCAATTCGCCTACAAAACGCCTTGTGTCTACCATTGCATCCGCCTCGGCACTCATTGATGGCGCATTGCTCGGATGGAAACTATACCGCCGCCTTGGCGGTACTGTGAGCCTGTTTAGAAAGAAGCGTAAGTAAAAGCTATCAGATTACACTGCAATCATGCCCAAATCACACTGTAAAAGCATCCCTTTTACAGTGTGATTTGGGCATGATTGTTTTTGTATGTAAGATAACCGCTTTAGAACCGTTGCCGTTGATGGTGGAAACATTGCCGGATTTACCAGACAGTGTGGTCCCCGCTACCGTGACGGCAATACAATTTAAGGTGTGAAAAGCGGCGGTATGATGGTTGCCTGAAAATGTATTTGACGAAAAAAAAGAAAAAGTTTGGCTAACTGGTTTTTTTTTGTTACTTTTGCACAGAATTAGGACAGTAGTGTTCCGGCTCTATCGCTGGTATCAGATTGATGCGAGAGGAAAGTCCGGGCAGTACAGGGTGCTCCACTTGCGAAACTACAAGCTATTGGTGACAATAGGTGAAAGGCAGAAGAAAATAACCGCCTCCTTTCGGGAGGCAAGGGTGAGAAGGTGGTGTAAGAGACCACCAGCCGACCGGTGACGGCCGGGCTGTGCCTGCTGGAGGCTGCAAGTTCAAGTAAACCATCGTCATGACAGGGTTACCCGCCCGATAGGTCCGCCTTACGATGGAGGGTAGAATGCTAAGCCGTAAGGCTAAAAACGTATGGTGACATACGGGGTAGATAAATGATAGGGCGCCCCTTTGGCTTGAGAATGTCTGGGGGACACAGAACCCGGCTTATAGGGACACTGCTCTCCTTTTTCTTTTTTTTTACAGATGAAAACTACAAACCTGGTCGCTACATCCAAACTGTTCCTTCAGGCTCTGTGGGTGGATATATCACAGAAGCGCGTCATTGACACGGCAAGCAGCCTGACATATTCGTCGCTACTCGCCGTAGTGCCGATTATGGCCGTAGTGTTTGCCATTGCAAGAGGGTTCGGTTACTCCATATACATAGAGAAATGGTTTACCGGTACATTGGCTTCACAGCCCGAAACGGCTGAAACTCTGATTAGTTTCGTCAATTCTTACTTGAAGCATACGCAGAAGGGGATGTTCCTCGGCATCGGTCTTATATTCATGTTGTGGACAGTACTGATGCTTATTTCAAGTATAGAAAAGGCATTCAACGACATCTGGCAGGTTAAACGCCAGCGAAGTATCTTCCGTACTTTTACCGATTATATCGCCCTGCTGTTTCTTATACCAATATTCATCGTCATCAGTTCCGGCTTGTCCATTTGGGTTACAGCCATCAATCACCAGTTACACGATGTGGTAGTCATCGGTCCGATGATGTCTTTGGTGCTGGAACTGTCACCATACGTACTGCTCTCAGTAGGTTTCACCGCACTCTATATCTTCATGCCAAACACGAAAGTGAAACTAAGGTCGGCCATCATTCCCGGTGTCTTGGCCGGAGTGTCGATGCAGTTGTTCCAGTTGGTGTATATCAACTCGCAGATTTGGATTTCAAGTTATAATGCCATATACGGTTCTTTCGCCATTCTTCCATTCTTTTTGCTATGGATGCAGATTTCATGGATGATATGTCTTGTCGGTGCAGAGATTTCTTACTGCCGGCAAAATGCAGAGGATTTCTTCTGTTATAAACCCTATGAGCCAAGTTTTAATTCACGGTTGGAGGTGTCATGGCAGATAATGACACTGGTAGAGGAACGTTTCTCAAGTGGAGAAACAGCTCTTACTGCTATGGAAATAAAAAAACGCATAGGTATACCTATGCGTTCCATAATTGTGTTGTTGTATGATTTGCAACGTATTCACTTCCTTGCTGAGGTGGTGCATGATGAAAAAGGGGACACTGCTCAATATCTTCCTGCAGAAGATACGCGTAATCTTACAAGGGAAACATTACACCAACGTCTTGCTGGTTTAGGGGAACAACTTTTATAAGACAAGCATCACCACCCCGATGTCGGAGGTTATGATGCTTGCATTATTGCTGTATATAACAGTATATTGGTGGCAGACATTCACTGTGGATGCGTGTTTCTTCCGTTGACGGTATTCAGTTCCTTTTCTTGTAATAATAATACCAATATGTGCCGAAATAGTCTTTGCGTATGGCTGCCTCGCGAAGAATGGGTGACTGTTGTGCTCTCATGACGTCAAGGAAATCGGCATAGTCAGCCTGCATGGCCTGTGTGGCGAGAGTGTCATTCACTTTATACTTCTCGCAGTACAGGGCGCAAGCTTCAGCATAATGTATTGGCAGGGAATCACCTATGCTGTAATATTTTGGCAGGGCCTTTGCAAACGCCTTAAGGTCACGGTCCAACAGATATGAACATAGCAGATAGTCCTTGGCAACCGGATTTACCGTACCGCGTCCGAGTTCTCGTTGCAGAAACTTTACTAAAGGCTCGTTCTTGTCCCGCGGCACCAGTCCTATTGTATTCCATAGCATCTTGTCTTCTCCAAGAAGGAAAACGACAGAGTTGTCCTGATGTGGCGTTAGTGAAAGGGAATTTCCTGTTATTTCGTAATTGAACAGTTTGTCGCCCAGTTCATTGGTGTTTGCCAATGCAAGGGCACGTAGCATGGTAAGTGACGAGTCGTTGTCGTATTGTGGAAATCCGGTAGCAAGAGCCTCTGTCCATTGCTTTTTGTGGCAAAGCCGCTCCACCTTCAAGCGTGTGTGGAGTGTGCGGTCTGTGTTTCCCATTGCGAACGTCATGCACATCATACATACTAATATAAGTATATTTGTCCACCATGGATATGATAGGAATGCGGTGCTTTGTAACGGGTATAGGAATGCTATGTAATTCCGCAACTGCCGTACTGTGAATATGTATGCAAGCAGTAGCAATACTGCAACGGCC
Source organism: uncultured Prevotella sp. (assembly GCA_964587945.1). Taxonomy (GTDB): domain Bacteria; phylum Bacteroidota; class Bacteroidia; order Bacteroidales; family Bacteroidaceae; genus Prevotella. The sequence continues at coordinate 8,183 of CAZPNC010000026.1, forward strand.
AGCCATGGAATGGAAGTCCTCACGCTATCTCCGCTGACATGTATGGCGGTCAATAGTCCGAGAAGCAGGAATGAAGGGAAGTAGATCAGTGAGTGTGCGCGTTGTGGCAACCGTGTCAACAGGCTGACAACAAAAGCGATAATAGAGAGAATCAGTGTTATTATGGATACTCCCACCCCCCTGTGATAATGTGTCTGTCCCTTGGCCCATACGTTTTGCATCATTGTAAGGAGGTCCCCCTGAAAAGAAAAGACGTATGATACTACGAAAATTATAAAAATGATAGCACACGCTACCTTTACAGTAGTGGTGCTATCTTTTGCTCCGTTTGCCATTGTTTTTTGTCTGTTTTATTATTAGTTCTTCCTGAGAACTACGGCAGAGCGGGCCGGCAGATATAGCTTCAGCCACTCTTTCTTCTCCGAAACGAACAGAGGGTCATAATTGGTGAGATGCGTCATGGAATCGTCTGACAGGCCATTGCCTCCGAATTCCTTGGCGTCCGTGTTTAGAACGACGTCGTATGAGCCTGTCGGAACAAGGAATCCATAGTCTGTATAGGAACGTGTCGGCGAGAAGTTGAACACGAAGATTAGGTCGCCACGCATGAATGCCAGCACCTGGTCACTGTCTTTGTGCCATATTTCCTGCACTTGGGTCTTGTTGAAGTTCTTCTGGCTCTTCAATACTTCAATCATGCTGCGGTCGAAGTCGCCGAGAAAATGGTAACACAGTTCTTTGTTGTCAACAAGATTCCATTGGCGTCTTGCATATTTGTAGCTCCATCCGTTGCCGTCGCGTGGGAAGTCTATCCACTCAGGGTGGCCGAATTCATTGCCCATAAAGTTGAGATATCCGCCGTTTATGCTTGCTGCCGTGACGAGACGTATCATCTTGTGCAATGCGATGCCTCTGTTTACCACGTCGTTCTCATCCCCTTGCTTGAAGTGCCAGTACATATCAGCGTCTATAAGACGGAAGATTATGGTCTTGTCTCCAACCAAAGCCTGATCGTGACTCTCGCAATATGATATGGTTTTCTCGTCCGAACGACGGTTCTTCACCTCCCAGAATATGCTTGATGGCTTCCATTCCTCATCGCGAAGTTCTTTTATCGTCTTTATCCAATAGTCGGGAATGCCCATCGCAAGACGGTAGTCAAAGCCGTAGCCGCCATCTTGGAAGTTGGCGGCAAGCCCTGGCATTCCGGACATATCCTCCGCAATGGTTATGGCGTTCTTGTTCACTTCATGTATAACAAGATTGGCAAGGGTGAGATAACAAATTGCGTTGTCATCCTCTCCACCGTCGAAATAGTCTTTGTAACCGCCGAAATCTACGCCTAAGCCATGGTTGTAGTATAACATGGACGTTACACCGTCAAAGCGATAACCGTCAAAATGGAACTCTTCCAGCCAGTATTTGCAGTTGGAGAGCAGGAAGTGTATTACATTATCCTTGCCATAGTCAAAGCAGAGACTGTCCCACTGGTTGTGTTCATGGCGGTCGCCTGGGTAGAAATACTGGTTCGGATCGCCTGCAAGGTTGCCCAGACCTTCGTTCTCATTCTTCACGGCGTGCGAGTGTACAAGGTCCATTATTACCGCAATACCATTCTGATGTGCGGTGTCTATGAGGTCTTTCAACTCTTCCGGCGTGCCGAAACGGCTTGACGCTGCGAAGAAAGAACTAACGTGGTAGCCGAAGGAACCATAATAAGGATGCTCCTGTATGGCCATAATCTGTATGCAGTTATAGCCGGCCTTGATAATACGTGGCAGAATGTTCTCCTTGAATTCGGTGTATGTGCCGACCTTTTCTGCATCCTGTCCCATGCCGATATGGCACTCATATATGAGCAATGGCGTTGTTTTCGGCTTGAAAGTCCTCTTCTTCCACATATATGGAGTCTCAGGATCCCATACCTGTGCGGAGAATGATTTCGTCACTTCATCCTGCACGACGCGGCGTGCCCATGCCGGAATCCGCTCTCCTTGACCGCCGTCCCACTTTACAAGCATCTTGAAAAGTTCACCGTGATTAAGGGCGGTCTTTGGTAGTTTCAATTCCCAATCCTGCCCGTTCTTCATGCGTTTGAGGGCGAATTTAGGATTCTCCTGCCAGCCGTTGAAATCTCCTATAAGATATATCTCCGTAGCATTAGGAGCCCACTCTCTGAACACCCATCCGCCCTGACTGGTGCGGTGCAGTCCGTAGTAGAGGTATCCTGAAGCGAAATCTGACAATGATGTTTTTCCTTTGTCGGTCAAATGGTCAATCATCCACTCAGCGTGTTCATGCCTTCCACGGATAGCATCCTCGAAAGGCTCCAGCCACATGTCGTTCTTTACAATGCCTATGTGCTGTGACTGGTCAACAGCCGCCGCCGTCTTGCTGGTGCAAGCCTTCTGCGCGGTTGTCGCTTTCTTTGTCACCGCGGCTTTCTTTGCTGTCGCTTTCTTTGTTTCTGCCATTTTCTTTTTTGGTTGTTTGGTGGGTTGTTTATTCGGATATTCTGTTACAAACGGCAGTGTTATGCCTTGACTTTGAATATAGCCTTTTTAATTTCCGGTACATTGGCTATGCAAGGTGCATGGCCATCCTGTGGAAAGAATATCGCCATCATACCCGGACGGCACGTGACATAGCTGCTGCCCGGCTGGTCGGGATATTTGGTTATATCCTTTTCTGCATTGTAAGGAATGTCATCCGCCATGTCTTCAAGCGGTATGTACCCGAAAGTCTCTTCCTCATCAAGAGGTATCTGTATGTCAATCATCTCTTTGTGCGTTTCCATAACGGCTTCATCAGGCATCTTGCCCTTTGCTGTCGTTATGTTGACAAAGAGGTCTTTGCCCTTGATATAATGCTTGCCTGGCTCAAGAGTGAGCAGGTCATTCTCTTCAATGAACTTCACTACATCGGCGAACAAAGGGTTCATTCCGACATAATATTTAAGATTCTCTAATGTGTCTATTACCATAAGTCTTGATAGTTTTAGTATTATGTTTATATTAGTTTTCTATTCTTCTTCCCTTTTCGTATTTTCCGCTTGCCGTCGTCTGGCCGTTGCGGTCTTTCTCTACGAATTCTCCGTCACGCTCATTATCAGTGTATGAGCCTTCAAAGCGCGTGCCGTCCTTGCTTTCTTCAATAGCCTTACCATTGCGTTTGCCGTTTTTGTATATGCCCTTGAATTTGGAACCGTCAGAATAATGTATGATGATTTCACCGTCAGGCAGCCCGTTTTTGAAATTCCCTTCATAAATGTCACCGCTTTTCTTTACCAGTTTCCCGCGTCCGTTCTGCTTGTCATTCTTCCAGGCACCAATATAACTATCGCCATTCCGCCATACAAAAGTTCCGATTCCGTCCTTGTCGCCATCGGTGAAATGGCCTGTATACTTGTCGCCGTTGGCATATTTGAATATGCCTTCGCCTGTTCTTTCTCCGTTAACATAGTCCCCTTCATACACATCCTTATTCCGGAATCTGTAAACCCCGCGTCCGTTTTGCAGGTCATCGCGCCACATTCCATTGTAAGTGTCACCAGATGCATACGTGAATACGCCCTTTCCTGTGCGCTTGTTTTCCACCCACTGGCCTTCATAAGAACTTCCGTCTGCCCAATCAAAGACACCTTTGCCCCATTTCATGTCGTTTTTCCATTCGCCATCATAATAAGCCCCGCCCTTATAGACGTATTTGCCCTTTCCTTGACGTTTGTCCTGCTGCCAGTTTCCATCATATACATCACCTGTGTAATAATACATCACTCCGTGTCCCTGCTGGTAATCCCTGAACCACAGGCCGTCATATCGGTTGTTGTTGGAAAAATAATATATGCCTTTGCCGTGCTGCTGGTCCTGAAACCATTGTCCCTCGTAACGTTCGCCGTCAGTGAATGAGTAGACACCATATCCTTGGCGTTTCCCTTTTACATATTCTCCTTCAAAAGAGTCGCCGTTTTCAAACCGTGTGCTACCCTTGCCATGTGGCTTTCCTCCGAGCATCTCGCCCTGATAGCGGCCGTTATCATGCGTATCGCATGAGCCAAGTGCGATTTTCTGGGATGAAGCACCGAGGGGAATTAATAAAAAAAGAAGTTGTATTAGATAATATTTCACTGTTTTTAAGAGATTATAGGTTGTAGGTTCCAGACCGGCTGTAATAAATGGACGAGGATATCAACCTTATAGTCCACGGCCTTCATGCCCAAACCTCATTAACGTATTTATGGTTCAAAATTACTAATTTATTTTGATAAAACAACTATTCTGCAACATTTTTTATAATTATTCTGTAAATTATTAGCAGAAACATATCGCATGTGAATAATTATCGCTATCTTTGCAACAATATAAAGGATTCTGTCCTTGATATAAAAACTCAGATAACAATCATGAAATACGTAGCCATCATTCCTGCGCGTTATGCGTCAACGCGCTTTCCCGGCAAGCCATTGGCACTGCTTGGCGGCAAGACAGTCATACAACGAGTTTATGAACAGGTAAGTAAACAGATGGATTCTGCATGGGTCGCAACAGACGATGAACGCATATTCGACCATGTCCGCTCCTGGGGCGGCAACGCTGTCATGACATCTCCCGACCATAAGAGCGGTACAGACCGCATAGAAGAGGCCATGGAGAAGATTGAGGTCACCGGAAAATCCTTTGATGTCGTCGTGAATGTGCAAGGCGACGAGCCCTTCATACAACCGGAGCAGATAGCTTCTGTATGCCGATGTTTTGACGACGAGCAGACGCAGATTGCCACTCTCGGCATCAGATTTGTCCCTGCCGGCGAAGAAAAACGCACTGTCACTCCCGAAGAGGCATGGCGGCGTATCAGCAATGCCAACTCACCGAAAATTGTTGTGGACAATAGTGGCTTCGCTCTATATTTCAGCCGTTCCGTAATCCCTTTCATCCGTGGCAAGGAACAGATGGAGTGGGCTGGTTCTTTCCCTTTCATGAAACACATAGGCATGTATGCTTACCGGCGTAACGTGTTGAGAGAGATAACAGCATTGCCGCAGTCTGTGCTGGAAAAGGCAGAGAGTCTGGAACAGCTACGTTGGCTTCAGAACGGATATCGGATTAAGGTCGGTGAGACATTTGCCGAGACTGTCGGCATAGACACACCGGAAGATTTGGAGAAAGCACAGAAAATGTTATAAAGATTACATCTCCCCATCATGCACAAAGTCATAATACATAACCTCATGTTGCTTCTTGAGCAGGGGGCTTTCGGCCAATTCAACCCCGAGGATGGATACAGTCCCATGTCACCGCACAAATGGCGCACACTCGTTGCTGCCGCCGCCGAGTTGAATGTCTTGCGCTTCGTAGCCCAAGGGGCAGAGGCGGTAAAGGGCGAGAAAGCCATATCGCCAGTATTTTTTGCCGCTTTGGATGCCAGAAACATCGGTAATGACGAAAAACCTTTTGACTCTTCCACGGCACACCTCTTCAACCATTGGACGCAGAAACGTCTGGAAGAAGTGCGGGAAGAGGAGATGAACTCCCACAATACGTCTGACGAAACACTCATTCTGCTGGACTTCATAATAAAGAACGCGGAATATATAGTGACCAAAGACACCAGTATAGAGGGTATAATAGCCATGGGACGATATATAAAGGAGAGCAAAGGTAGCATAGACTATGACAAATTACGTTCGTGGCTTGCACACATCGGATTGGTGCAGATTGCGTCCATGGAGGGTAATATGCTCATTTCTTGCATGCACTTTGCCGCAGAGGAACTACCTTTTATAATAAAACCGTTCCCTAAAGCACAGCATCTGTTTCTTAACAGTCTCAAGAAAGTGTTCGGCAAACATTCTTTCAGCATGACTACACGCATGAATGTGGCCATGCTTGAGACAATAAGCCATCGTTTTGTAAGTGCCATATCGCTCGTGACCGATATTGAGGAATAGCAGTTAACGGTTTGTGCGGTATGCCGTATTAGTGGAACGGACTCCTTGCTTTGCACAGTCCGTGTGGCCGCCAATGTAAATATGTATGGCAGAATGGTAACAATTATAGTTTTACGATAGTCATTAGGTTTATGAAGATAGGCATATTCGGAGGGTCTTTCAATCCTATACATAATGGGCATATTGCCATCGGACGCACAATGTTGTGGGCGATGGGACTGGATGAAGTGTGGTATATGCTCTCTCCGCACAATCCGCTGAAACGGTCGGCAGACCTTCTGGATGAGAGAGAACGTCTGCGTATCGTCAGTAAGGCTTTGGCGGACGAGGAAGGCTTGAAGGCTGTTGATTATGAGTTCTCGTTGCCACGGCCGTCATATACGTGGAATACGCTTTGCCATCTGCATTCAGACTATCCCGATTATGAATTCATATTGATAATAGGTGGTGACAACTGGGAGAATTTCCACAAGTGGGCGCACCATGATGAAATCCTTTCCACCCATAGCGTCGCCGTCTTTCCAAGAGAGGGGGCGGAAGTGCCGGCCGAACTTCCTGCCGGTGTGACATTTGTCAGTGTCCCCCTTGTCAATGTCAATAGTACAATGTTGCGCGCAATGGTCATGAAGGGTGAGGACATCACACCTTTTGTACCGTCAGATGTTGTCGCGGATATAGAGATGGCATATTCCGCAGCCAAGATAATCCTGTGAATAATAGTCCGCTGCATCGTCACGGTATATTTGTTCATATCATTTTTTTACTCCGCAGATAGTGCTTCCCGAAAAGATTATCAAGACCGTCATGTGAAATTATAATGCAATGATATTCGGTTACATTCCGTATATTTTACGATAATAATATTCTGTTTTATATCGTAAAATATACGGAATGTAACGTTTTGGTGTTAAAAAAGTTGTTTTTCTGCAAATATTTTGTTTTTTTATTTGGTAGTTTTGCGGGAATATATTACTTTTGCATCAGAAATAAAATTTCCGTATTCCGAATACTACAACAATCAACTAACCCTAAAAACCAATAAAAATGGTCAATCCATACGTATCAGTAGATTGCGTTCTTCTCGGCTTTGATGGAGAACAACTCAATGTTTTGCTTGTCCGCCAGACTGGAGAAGACGGCAAGGACAATACTGGTGCACATAAGTTGCCCGGCAGTCTCATCAACATGGATGAGGATCTTGACGATGCTGCCAAGCGTGTGTTGAAACAGCTGACAGGCCTTTCCCAGGTCAAGATGACGCAGTTTCGCGCTTTTGGCGGTGCCAACCGCCTTGCCGATGCCGGCGATGCTATCTGGCTGCAGAGATTCCATAAACTTGACAAGCAGATAGAACGCATTGTCACCATAGCCTATTTGTCTCTGCTGCGCGTAGACAGACGCATGGAAAGACTACAAGGAGGCTATGAGGCACAGTGGGTGCCTATCGGTAAATTGCCACGTCTGGCTTTTGACCACGAGGAGATAGTCCGGACGGCAGTGAAAGAGGTCGAGCGTCTTGCACGTCTTACCCCTACAATACTGTTTGACCTTCTGCCGAGAAAATTCACTGCGGCGCAACTGAGGTTGGTGATGGAGAATGTGGCAGGTGCCAAACCTGACGTGAAGAATTTCCACAAGAAACTGGCACAGATGCCATATGTCGTTCCATTGGACGAGAAAGAGGAGGGTGTCAACCACCGTGCTGCAAGATATTATAAGTTCAAGAATGTCAAGCCTTCAAAAATGAAATGACGCAAGTGCTGTGTGGCGGCTCTGTAAAAGGGGCACGATTACATGGTGAAAAGGGCATGATTCCACTGTAAAAGGGGCATGATTACATTGTAAAAGGGCTGCGATTGCAGAGCAATGCTGATACGTCCTTTTTGATACAGCAACCAAACGACCAAATAATAAAATAACAAAAACCAAAAACATGATTTTACTGGGCTATGATATTGGCACATCTTCGGTGAAAGCTTCACTCGTGGATGCCGAGACAGGAAAGACAATCGCTTCGGCACAATATCCGGATGCAGAGGCACCGATAATGACTAAACAGGCCGGATGGGCTGAACAGGAACCACAGATGTGGTGGGACGAACTGAAACAGGCCACCGCACGTGTAGCGGAAAAGGCTGGCGGTTCGCTTGGCGACGTTGCAGCCATCGGCATCTCTTATCAGATGCACGGACTTGTGTGTGTTGATAAGGATGGCAATGCGTTGCGCCCTTCTATAATATGGTGTGACGGGCGTGCCGTTCCCTATGGAAACAAGGCGTTTGAAGCCATCGGAGAGGATACGTGCCTCACGCATCTGTTGAACTCTCCCGGCAACTTCACTGCTGCAAAACTGGCATGGGTGAAGGAAAACGAACCGGAACTGTATGCAAAGATAGACAAGATAATGCTTCCGGGCGATTACATCGCCATGCGGTTGAGCGGTGGTGACAAGAAGACCACGATTTCCGGACTGTCCGAGGGTATGTTCTGGGATTTCAAGAACAACAGCGTCAGCCGTGATGTTATGGACTTCTTCGGCTTCAATGACAGCATGATAGCGGAGATTGTCCCCACATTCTCAGTGCAGTCACGCGTCTGCAAGACTGTTGCAGAGGAATTGGGACTGAAGGCAGGTACACCTATAAGTTACCGAGCCGGTGACCAACCCAACAACGCTTTGTCGCTCAACGTGATGAAACCTGGTGAGATAGCCGCTACGGGTGGCACGTCCGGTGTTGTGTATGGTGTTCTTGGCGAGGTGAACTATGACAAGTTGAGCCGTGTGAACACCTTTGCCCACGTGAACCATAACCAGCCCGACACACGCCTTGGCGTATTGTTGTGCATCAATGGCACCGGCATTCTGAACGCATGGATGAAGCGCACTGTTGCACCTGAGGGCATTTCCTATGGCGGAATGAATGAATTGGCTGAGTCTGTACCTGTTGGTGCCGATGGACTGTCCGTCATTCCATTTGGTAATGGTGCGGAACGTGTCCTTCAGAACGAGAATCCGGGAGCCTCAGTACAAGGCATAAACTTCAACATACATACCAAGGCCCACCTGCTACGTGCCTCACAGGAAGGCATAGCGTTCTCATTTGCCTATGGCATAGAGATAATGCAGCAGATGGGTATGGAGATAAAGACCATCAAGGCTGGCCATGCCAACCTGTTCCTCTCTCCACTGTTCCGTCGCACATTGGCAGCGGTGACCGGCGCAACGATAGAACTTTATGAAACGGACTGCTCTGTAGGGGCTGCTTATGGTGCAGGCATAGGTGCAGGCATATATAAGGATTCCGATGAGGCTTTCAAGACATTGAAGCATATTTCCACGGAAGCACCAGTTGCAGAGGCGGCAGAATATAAGGCTGCCTATAAACTGTGGAAACAGAGATTGGGATAAGTATCCATTGAAATTAACAAACCAAATAATCAGATAATCAACAACGAAACAATTAAAAACTATGGCAAAAGAGTATTTTCCAGAGATTAAGAAGGTCCAGTTTGAAGGACCAGAGTCAAAGAACCCAATGGCATTCCACTATTATGACGCAGAGCGTGTAGTGGCAGGCAAGAAGATGAAGGATTGGATGCGCTTCGCTATGGCATGGTGGCATACACTATGTGCAGAAGGCGGAGACCAGTTCGGCGGTACAACAAAATCTTTCCCTTGGAACAATGGCGCCAATGCTGTTGAAATAGCCAAGCAGAAGGCAGACGCAGGCTTTGAGGTAATGCAGAAACTTGGCATGCCTTATTTCTGTTTTCACGATATAGACCTCGTCAGTGAGGGTGCTTCCATAGAGGAGTATGAGGCAAATCTCGCAGCCATCACAGACTATCTGCAGGCTAAGATGAAAGAGACCGGCATAAAGTTGCTTTGGTCAACAGCCAATGTTTTCGGCAATGCACGTTATATGAACGGTGCTTCCACCAACCCTGACTTCGACGTTGTGGCTCGTGCTATTGTGCAGATTAAGAACGCTATTGACGCAGGCATCAAGTTGGGTGCAGAGAACTACGTGTTCTGGGGAGGCCGTGAGGGCTATATGTCACTGCTTAATACAGACCAGAAGCGTGAGAAGGAACACATGGCCACTATGCTCGGTATGGCCCGTGACTATGCACGCAGCAAGGGATTCAAAGGGACTTTCCTCATAGAGCCAAAGCCAATGGAGCCTTCAAAGCACCAGTATGACGTTGATACGGAGACCGTTATCGGCTTCCTCAAGGCTCATGGTCTTGACAAGGACTTCAAGGTAAACATCGAGGTGAACCACGCTACTCTCGCCGGTCACACCTTTGAGCACGAACTTGCTTGCGCGGTTGATGCCGGTATGCTTGGCTCTATTGATGCTAACCGTGGTGACAACCAGAACGGATGGGACACAGACCAGTTCCCAATCGATAATTTTGAACTGACACAGGCATGGATGCAGATTGTCCGCAATGGCGGTCTCGGTACAGGCGGTACTAACTTTGATGCCAAGACCCGTCGTAACTCAACTGACCTTGAGGATATCTTCATTGCACATATCAGCGGCATGGACGCTTGTGCCCGCGCTCTTCTGAATGCTGTGGAGATAATGGAGAATTCTCCGATTCCTGCAATGTTGAAGGAACGTTATGCTTCTTTCGACAGCGGCATCGGCAAGGATTTCGAGAATGGCAAACTGACTTTTGAGCAGGCTTATGAATATGGCAAGAAGGTAGGCGAGCCAAAGCAGACTTCCGGTAAGCAGGAACTCTACGAGGCTATTGTCGCAATTAATGCAAAATAATCTCCGGATTACATACTGAAAAAGGCGGGAAAGGGCTTGGCTCTTTCCCGCCTTTTTGCGTAGAATGGGCTCTGTCGCTATAGGCTGCCGTCCATAAATGTTTGCTGAAAAGCGTAGGTTCTTGTTGGAGAGTGTCAAAATCCTCATAAATGAGTATTGTGAGGAATGTGAAAAAGTTGTAATTTTGCACACGCAAATATTATAATTAATGAAAGGCGGAAAATGAAAAGAATACTTTTTTTTCAGGCTTTAGTGGTGGCGACAGGCTTTTTTGCCGCCTGTACACAGGATAATGTACACATGCCGGAGACAGAAATAATAACGGTGGACAAAGACGTTCCGGCGGAAGATGAGGTGTTTGATGACTCCTTGTATTATGAAGGGACACTCACTTCCAGTGTACCGGCGATGGCGTCACAGATGAATCCTGTGACAACCGCGGACTATATGCAGTTCAAGAACATGACAGGCAAGACCGCTGGCTATGCCACTTTGGTGTTGGGACAGTTCAATATAACGGTGGAAACAATGAATATGCACATCACTATTGGCGAAATGGCGATAGACTCCGTGCGGTATGCATTCGATTCCAATGGTAACGGCATGTTCTTCAAAAAGAATTTCGAGGTGATGTCTGGCACACGGCCAACCACAGGTTCACTTTCCGGCACGTTTGATGCCAGCGGCAGTGTACAGATGACTATGGATTACAAGCCCGGAACTATGCCTTTCCTGTGCCATAGTGAATTAGAGGCGGTGAGAAAATGAAGAGATACCTGTATTTTTATGTCGGCATGGTGCTGACAATGATGCTGGGGAGTTGTGACGGAACGTTTGACGGCATATACGATGATGCCGTTGACGACGGACAACAGCAGCAGGGCTTCCAGACTGGTGGGGATGGTAGCCGGTATCAGATATCGCTGGATGCACGTAGTTATGACCACTGGTACTATATAGATTTGCATAACAGGAACATTGATACCGTTGAGGTGCCAAAGACATTGACCGGTGAATGGGACGGCGAGTCGCAGCGGACGTACTATAATGTGCACGGTTCCGTGTATACGGAGCAGCAGCGTGTTAAGGTGGATACGCAGAAAGATGCCGCCAGTTGGGATATTGCCATACACCATTTTGACATGAAGACCAATGGCGGAGCGGCATTGGAGACGGCCTATTCTTCCATAGACGAGGCTCCGGAAACGAGTGACGCTTTCGTAAATGCTACATTTACGGCCGATGAATGGAGTATGCACCAGTGTATAGTTGATTTCACCGGCATGATGTCTTATAATATATGGTACACGAGTAGCATGGTGAACATGGTGCTAAGCCGTTGGGTAAGTATGGACTTTTCTACACCCCCACCGGTTTATTCCGCTTCGCAAAAGGTATATGTGCTACGTATGAAGGACGGCACGTATGCTGCTTTGCGACTGATAAACTATATGAGTGACAGAGGGACGAAAGGCTATCTGACCATTGATGTAAAGTACCCGTATTGATAATTCTGAATGATGATAAACAAACACATATATAAAAATCCACGCAGATGGATGTTTACATTGTTTATGTTTGCCCTTGGCGTGCCGGTCATGGCAGAGGACGGATTGGATAATATGGTGCAGAATGACGGTAAAACGGACAGACTGTTCAATTTGGACGATGTCGTTGTCACCGGTACAAGAACACCGAAACTACTGAAAGATTCACCGATACAGACGCGGCTTATTACTGAGGAGGATATAAAGAAGTCTGATGCTACGAATATTCAGGAACTGCTGCAACAGGAATTGCCAGGCGTAGAATTCACTTATGCCATGAACCAGCAGTTGAACATGAACCTTTCTGGTTTTTCAGGACAGAATGTCCTTATCCTCATTGATGGTGAACGGCTGGCAGGCGAGTCCATGGAGAATACGGATTTCTCACGCCTTACCATGCAGAACGTGGCACGCGTAGAGATAATCAAAGGTGCAGCGTCGGCATTGTATGGCTCGAATGCAGCAGGTGGCGTTATCAATATCATCACCAAGGAGGCTGTAAAGCCGTGGTCATTGAACCTCAATGCACGTATGGCAGACCACAAAGAACAGCGTTATGGCGGTACTTGGGGACTGAGAAAAGGTAGGGTGAATAATATTATTGATGTGATGCACACTACGATAGATACCTATAATCTGTGCTACAACACAAAGGATGATTGCGATTTCCGTACTGTCTATGGTGGCAGGACATGGAATGTGAAGGACCGTTTAGTGTATAACATGACAGAGGACCTTAGACTTTCAGCCCATGCCGGCTATTATTTCAAGGAACGGTTGTACAATCTCGACACCCCCGACAGATACCGTGATTTCTCCGGTGGCGTCAAAGGCGAATGGCGGATTGGCGGCAGAGACAATGTGGAACTGAGTTACAATTTCGACCAATACGACAAGTCCGATTATCAGGTGCTGCGTGATATGGATGTGAGAGATTACCGGAACGTACAACATACCACCCGTATGCTATATTCACACCGTTTTTCTGAAGCGGATATGCTGACGGCCGGTGGCGACTATATGCGTGATTATCTTGACAGTTACCAGTTCAATGATGGTGCGAGAAAGCAGCATTCTGCTGATGTCTTTGCCCAATATGACTATAATTTCAACAGTCATTTGGAGTTGGTAGTGGCTGGTCGGGTTGATTATACTTCAGACAATAACGACTTTGATTTTACAAGTAAGGCGGCGATGCGGTACCGTTCTGGTGACTTTACCCTGCGTGCCGGATATGCAGGCGGCTTCCGGGCTCCTACGTTGAAGGAGAAATATATGCGCTATGACATGTCTGGCATTTTCTGGATTCATGGAAACGAAAACCTGAAGGCAGAAAAGTCACATACTTTCAATGCCAGTGCCGAATACACATGGCATCGTTATAATTTCACGTTATCGGCCAATCACAGTGTTGTGTGCAACAAGGTTGCAACATCAACACCACTCGTTTCTGCTGCAGACCCAACATATAACTATGTGCAGTATATCAATCTTGAGAATATACGTGTATTCGGTGTTGAGGCTATGATGCAGGCTAAGTGGTTAATGGCAGATGAGTCTTTGCTTGGTTTATGTCTGTCCTATTGCTATACGTATGAGGAGGTGAAGGGAAACGACGTCAATCAGTATTGCCCGGCTCGGCCTCATGCCCTCAATCTGCGTGTGGACTGGGATAGGCAATGGTGCAGATGGTATGGCACCAATATCGCTCTGACAGGGCGGTTCCTTTCTGATGTTAACTATACCAGCATGGAATTGGATGTGCCTTACACTGAATATCAGGTACATAATCCGGCATATACTATCTGGAAGGTACAGTTGACAAACCGCTTTAAGGATGGAATAAGGTTGAATATAGCGGTTGACAATATCTTTAACTATGCTCCACGGACATATTACTTTAATTCGCCTACAACGTTAGGTGTTAATCTTATGGTGGGCGTCAGTGTGGATTTGGAGAGTCTGTAAGTATATTTTATGGTTACGGACCTGTGACCTTATGTCGGTTGTTTATGCAACGACGAAATGACACTGCCTGTACCTGCAATCAGAAAGAATGATGACCAGAATAGCAAAAGAACAGCAAACGGTGAGTCAGATGGTAGCCCTGTATTGCCGCCATAAGCATAGACATGATGGCGGTATGTGTCCGGAGTGCCGTGAACTGCTTGATTATGCTCTGGTAAGACTTGCAAAATGCAAGTTCGGAGAACGGAAACCGCCATGTGTCAACTGCCCGATTCATTGCTATAAAGCGGACAAACGGAAACGGATAGCCCGGGTAATGCGTCATAGCGGGCCGTGGATGCTGCTATATCATCCATTGATGACAATAAGGCATTTGTGTTTTAAGGCAGGTTCTATAAAATGACTTTGCCGGATTTCTTACTTTTATGGTGGGTTATATGACTGATGAAACCGGCAAAATGCACCGGATGGAAGCAAAAAGATGACAAAGCGTCAATAGACTATGCCTTGTGTTATTCTATGGTGAGGATTTAAAGAACCAGTCTTAACTACTTTAATACTTCTTTTTCTTGGCCGTTTCGTCAAAAATGCGTACCTTTGCCACATGATTACCGTAAAGAATATAACAAAGGCTTTTGGCTCCCTTAAGGTGCTGAAGGGTATAGACCTGCAGATCGATAAGGGCGAAGTTGTCAGCATCGTTGGCCCCAGCGGTGCAGGAAAAACCACCCTTCTCCAGATAATGGGGACACTTGATAAGGCTGATACCGGCACGGTAGAGATTAACGGTGTCAACGTCAGCGACCTTTCCAACAACAAACTTGCGGACTATCGTAACCGAAACATAGGGTTCGTGTTCCAGTTCCATCAGCTGTTGCCGGAATTTACAGCGGAGGAAAACATAATCATACCGGCACTAATAGCCGGAGAAAAACGCAGTGCGGCAAAAGTACGGGCAAGAGAACTGCTCGCTTTCCTCGGGCTGGAAGAGCGTGCAGGTCATAAGCCTGCTGAGCTTTCGGGGGGAGAAAAACAGCGTATTGCTGTGGCACGGGCATTGGTGAACAACCCCGCAGTGGTGTTTGCCGACGAACCTTCAGGTTCTCTTGACTCTAAAAACAAGCAGGAACTACACCGGCTGTTCTTTGAACTGAGGGAGAAGTTCGGCCAGACGTTCGTTATCGTTACACATGATGAGGAACTGGCTGCCATCACAGACAGGACCATACATATAGTTGACGGACAGATATTGACAGATACCGGCGTCGGAGAGAATAGGTCCGGTGAGATGTAAATGGAACCCAATAATCAACAACAGAAAGAAGAAACAGAAGAAAATGAGTGAAAATAATAAACTACAATTAGGCAGGAAGAATGTATTGAAAGCTGCATGGCGTGTGGATTTCGGTATGTATCTGGAGGGCGGAGGCTATGAAGGCAAAATTCTGTTGCCGGAACGCTACGTGCCGGAAAATCTTCAAGTTGGTGACGAAATAGAGGTGTTCCTGTATCTTGATAATGAGGAACGGCTCATTGCTACCACATTGGAACCTAAGGCTATGGTTGGCGATTTCGCTTATCTTGAGGTCGCTTGGGTCAATGAATATGGCGCTTTCCTTAACTGGGGACTGATGAAGGACCTGTTCTGCCCTTTCCGTGAACAGAAAAAACGTATGGAGCAGGGACGTTCATATATAGTTCATGTACATATAGATGATGACAGTTACCGGATAGTGGCTTCTGCGAAGGTGGAGAAATATCTCGTACGTACAACGCCAGACCTCGACGGCCGGCCGGGAGAGCCTGTGCCATATAAGATAGGTGATGAAGTGGACTTGCTGGTATGGCAGAAGACTGATCTTGGCTTTAAGGTCATAATAGACGGAGTCTACGGAGGACTGTTGTATGATACGCAGATATTCCGTACTCTTCACACTGGAGACAAGGTGAAGGGATATATATCTAATGTGCGTGAGGATGGCAAGATAGATGTCAAGCTGCAGAAGAGTGGGCATGAACATACCACTGATTTTGCACAAACACTGTTGAAATACCTACAGACACAGGGTGGACGGTGCCGTCTTGGTGACAAGAGCGATGCTGAGGATATAAGGGAACAGTTTGGCGTTAGCAAGAGAACATACAAACAGGCAGTAGGTGACTTGTATCGCCAAAGGCTTATAACCATAACGGAGAACGGTATAGAACTTGTTTAGACAATCTTTCATATAACGTGAAATCGACCTCAAGCAAAGAGAAAATCTGACAAAGCCAATTTTTAGAATCCTCCTACAAAACAAGTGATGGAGGAGGAAGGGTGAAACAATGACTACCCCGATTCGTAATAAAATTCGAATCGGGGTAGTTCCTTTATAAATACAAGACTAAAAAATCCTGTAGAACTGTTTTTGTTATTCAGTAAACATTAGTTCGTTTTTATAAATTTCTGACCGTTCTTTATAACCGTTCCACGATAGTTGTCATTAACATAACAGCCGTTAACGCTGTACATTGTTTGTGTACTGTCGTGGTGGGACTCATGTGTGGCGATGTTGTCAAGTATGCTGGTGGCATCAATGTTTATCAGTTCTATCTCCTGTCCCGCAGTAGTTGGTATGTCGTAGAGATAAGTTGTCTGTAAATTGTTGCTTGGTATCTTTGAGGCGTTTGCAACTATGGGGGACTGCATATTGTATGCCTGCATCAGCACATTGCTGTTGTCACCCGTTGCTGTGGTCAGTGCGTCACCGTTCGCCATCTTCAATGCAGAGTAACTTCTCAGGCGCAGGTTGCCTCCTATGGTGGACTTCACTTTCAAAGTCGTTATCTTTCCGTTTGTCCATTTCATGTCAGTGATTACAAAACCGCCGCGTGCACGCAGTCCTGCTGCCTGTCCGTCTTTCCATGCGGCAGGAATGGCAGGAAGCACCTGCACGAATCCAGCGTGTGACTGTAACAGCATCTCTGCAATGCCGGCACAACATCCGAAGTTTCCGTCTATCTGGAACGGTGCATGTGCATCAAACATATTGGCGTATGTGCCGCCGTCAGCGTCCGCCATGGTGGCATTGGGGTCCATCAGACGTAATTGGTTATTTATGATTTGCATGGCGTGGTCACCGTCAAGCATGCGTGCCCACAGACAAACTTTCCATCCCATTGACCATCCGCGTGCCGCATCGCCCCTGCCTACAAGGGATTTGTGCACTGCCTGGAAAATGGTGTTGTCGGTATAAGGCGAAACCTGATTGCCGGGATATGCCCCCCAGAGATGTGAGAGGTGTCGGTGTGAGTTGCTTTCCTTGTCCCAGTCTTCCTGCCACTCCTGCACTTGACCATACTGTCCTATCTTATAAGGAGTGATATTGCTGCGCAGAGCGTCGAGCTCGTTGGCAAACTCCGCGTCCTTATCCAGAACACGCGCAGCCTCTGCCGTGTTCTTCAGCACATCGAACACCATCTGGTTGTCCATGGCTATACCGCCAAAGAGTGCGCAGTTCATTGATTTCCCAGCGTCAGTGGTGTAGGATGCTATGCCCGGATGGTTCTCAGGAGAGTTTGACGGACACACCACCATGTAGCCGGTGTTGGGGTCTTTCACCATGATGTCCTGGAAGAACTGTGCACAACCTTTCAGCACCGGGTATATTTCCGCCAGATAAACCTTGTCACCTGAGAACATATATTTCTCCCACAAGTGTGAACAGAACCATGCGTTGCAAGTCGGCCAAACACCTACCGAGCCATTGTCTACGGCTCCTGTGGTGCGCCACAGGTCGGTATTGTGGTGCAATGCCCAGCCTCTTGCGCCGTACATCTTCTCTGCAGTCTCAGCACCTGTCACCGATAAATCCTTCACCATCTCGATAAACGGGTTATGACATTCCGTTAGATTTGCCACTTCTGCAGGCCAATAGTTCATCTCCACATTGATGTTGGTAGTGTACTTTGAATCCCATGCTGGGTATTGTCGTGCGTTGGGATTCCATATTCCCTGCAAGTTTGCAGGCTGTGTGCCCGGCTGTGATGATGAGATTAGCAGGTAACGCCCGAATTGGAAATATGTGGCTATGAGCTCTGGGTCGGAAGATGTTGACCTGAACTCCTTGATGCGTGTCTCTGTGTCCTTGTTTTCCTGCTCTGCGTTTGATCCGAGATCTAAACTAACACGGTCAAACATTTCTTTGTATTTAGCTACGTGATCGTTAATTGTCGCCTCGTAACTTTTGTTTTTGTTCATGTAGGTGTTGATGTAGGCAAGGGCCTTTGTCTCCGCATCTGCACTGATGTCATCGTAGTTTACAAAATTTGTTGCAGAGGATATTATGACCGTTGCAGCCGTGGCATCCTTCACTTCTATTGCTGGAGTGGTGGTATTTCCTGTCACGAGGTCACTCTGTATTACGTTTTGCGTTCCGCTGTTGCCCTGCGTTCCGCCGTCATTGATAACCTTTATGAATGTGAAGCAGTTCAATTTGTTGTCCACATTCTCTGTCTGTGTCTTGCTTGGAATGAGGGAAGCCTCTATCATTCCGTCTTCCGTTATCTTGTTTATGCCAAGTTTCTCCATGTTTGTCTTTACGGGAGCGGCATAGCATAGATTGAAGTTTAGTTTGCCAGGCTCTGATGCTTCTATGCGCATCACGGTCACATTATCCTCCAATGACGTGAATATGGTGCGTGTGTATGTCACTCCGTTCACTATGTATGATGTGGTTGCGGTGGCTTTTGATATGTCTAGCGAGCGTACGTAAGCCTGCGCATCAATAGCACCGATAGTTTGTCCTGCCTCCTCATCATTGTAGCGTTGCCCCGGATAAGTTACGAGTACGCAGCCTGCAGCCTGATATTGCGCCCCGTGTGAGGCTTCGGACATCCAGTTGGGAATGGCCAGCTCCTGCGCCTTTACATAGTCTTTGGCGAATATATAGTTCTGTACTTGCGATATTACGGACTTGGCTTTGGCGTTATAGTTGTAATTTGGTGACTGTCCCCAAAAGGTGTCCTCATTTAGTTGCAGCGTGTCTACGGCGATACTTCCGCTAACCATGGCCCCCAACCGGCCGTTGCCTAATGGTAGAGCTTCCTCCCAGTATTTTGCAGGACGGTGGTACCACAGTCTGTTTCTGCTGGCAAGAACCGGCGAAGGTACAGGGTGGGTGGCGGCAGTGGTGAAGGAAATCGTAATCGGCTCATTACAAATGTTGCCTGCAAGGTCGGCGAATTTCCCGGCCTCTATGCTGAAAGTGTATGATGTCGTAAGGTCGAGGTCGGCAAAGGCATACGACACCTTGTTGGCTGTGACAATGGGTGTGAGCGTCTGCATCTGTCTGGTGGTATTGTTAACGAGTGTCGCTTCCCCTTTGCCTGCTAATGCAACACTCTCGTTGAACATGAGTATCACCTTACCAGTGGGCATAACTCCGGCAGCATTGCTGACGGGAGTGGTGCTGTATAGTTTAGGGGCTTGCGTGTCCTCGGCATAGATGTTGACATATTTCAGGTTGTAGTTGCTGGTCTTTGTGGCAGACTGTATCAACATGCGTACTATCAATTTCTCCTTATTGTCTGCGGAAAGGCTGTAGTTGGCATCGTTGTAGGTATTCCAGTGCGCGGCAGAGGTGTAGTCGTCCAGCACAGTCCAGTTGTCGCCGCCGTCTACGGAGTACACTACACCGAACTTGGTGGATGAACTTGAACCGTCACCTATGGCGAAATTGAGATTGATGTTCTTCAAGGATGTCGTAGGCATGGACACTTCAAAATACTGGTCGTGCTTGCTTCCGTCGGTATAGTCTTCCTTAGCCGTAAATTTATCTATGGATGCCGTGTTCAGCCTAAGCAGATAACTTGGGGTGGAACCGCTGGTCTTTACCTCCCACTTGCCGTCACTGGTGTGCAGAGTCACCTTGCACTCTTCCGGCACCATGGCGCACTCATTTGGAAGGAAATAGGGTTGCGTGGTCTTCCAATACGTGTTCGGGAGGCTTGACCAACCCAGTTCATTGGGCGTGTAGACCACCGTGGATGAGGATTTCTCCGCATCATAGCCAGTAGAGAACACCCATTTCGCCACCACTGTCTGCGCAGCGAAAGCATGGATTGAACACATCAGCGACAGCAACAGCATGGTTCGCCGCAACAAGTTCTTTGTCTTTTTGTACATTGTTTAGTTTTTTTGTTTTATGAAAATATTGAGTGTCAGTCAGTCGGCATTTAGGAAACAGGAACTTTGGTTCACTGTCATGTCAGCGGCAAAGTTAATGTTATCCGCAAACAATCATGTGGAGAAAATGCGCAAACATAATGTAAAAAAGGGAAGACATTGAGAATTTGGAACTTTTTATTGTATTAACTGACTTTTTTTTGCTACATTTGCATCATTATTCACCCATCACAATAATATGATGGCATTGTCTTAACGAATGAGGATATTATATACTCTATTGTTGTATTACGTTGCCTTGTGTGTGCATGCACAAGGTACTGTTATCTATGATGTCAGTTCTGGACTGCCAATCTGGGTGGTGTCTGGCATTTCGCAGGTTAGACAGGGCTTCATTTGGGTTGCCACATGGTACG
>CAZPNC010000027.1:0-28425 GCA_964587945.1 uncultured Prevotella sp.
ACAAGTATCGGGGCAAATATTGCCGAAGCATTGTGCGGAGTAAGCAACAGAGATTTCATCAACAAGCTGTCTATCGCACAGAAAGAATGCCAAGAGACCTTATATTGGCTGAGACTGCTAACCCGTACCAATTATCTGACAAAGGAGGAGTTTACATCTATCGAAGCTGATCAAAAGGAATTATCCAAGATATTGGCAAAGATAATAAAATCCTGCAAAGAAAAAGCGGAAAGAGAAGATTCTCTACGCTCCAAAAGGCAACCCATAACTTATAACTCATAACCAACAACTCATAACCAACAACCAACAATCAACAACTTTACACAGTAATATGGAACGCACCTGGAGATGGTTTGGCAAGAACGATAAGATAACTCTTGCCATGTTAAAGCAGATAGGCGTGGAAGGCATCGTGACAGCATTGCACGATGTACCACTCGGAGAAGTATGGACACGCGAGAAGATACGTGACCTTAAAGAATACATAGAGTCTTACGGCATGCGATGGTCAGTGGTCGAATCACTGCCTGTCACAGAGACGATAAAATACGGAGGCACAGACCGCGACAAGCAGATTGATGTCTACAAGGAATCACTCGCCAACCTCGGCAAGGAGGGCATACACTGCGTATGCTACAACTTCATGCCGGTACTGGACTGGGCGCGCACAGACCTGCTGCACGACAACCCCAACGGTTCAAGCAACCTATACTTCAACTGGGCGGAGTTTGCATACTTCGACATACATATATTGAAGCGCAACGGAGCGGAAGGGCAGTGGAAAGCCTTCAACGAAGCACACTCTGACTGGCACCGTGACATTCTTGCAGAGGTGCAGGAGATAAAGGCAAAGGCCACACCACAGTATGACCACGACCTTGTGGAGACAATAGTGATAAAGACACAGGGCTTCGTTAGCGGGAACTTCAAGGAGGGTGACGACAAACCCGTGGAACTGTTCCGCGAACTTCTCGCACTGTATGACGGCGTAACAAAGGAGAAACTGCAGGAAAACATGAAATACTGGCTTGAAGCCATCATGCCGATATGCGACGAGTATGACATTGATATGTGCGTACACCCTGATGACCCGCCGTTCCCTATACTCGGACTGCCACGCATCGTAAACTGCGATGCGGATATACAGAATTTCCTTGATGCCGTACCGGACATCCACAACGGCCTCACCTTCTGTGCTGGTTCTCTGTCAGCAGGCGGACACAACGACATCACACGATTGGCAGAGAAATATCATGAGCGCACACACTTCGTGCATCTGCGTTCCTGTTACATCTTCCCCAACGGCGACTTTACCGAGGCTTCACACCTCGGAGGACGTGCCGACCTCGTGGAACTGGCGCACATCTTCGAGAAGGAGGAGCAGCACCGCATGGCAACACGCAAGCCTGCCACGCAGAAACTGCCCATGCGCGTGGACCACGGCATGACAATGCTGGGCGACGAGAGCAAGGGTTACAACGCCGGATACTCATTCCTCGGCCGTATGTTCGGCATGGCACAGGTGCAGGGCATCATTGCTGCCGTGGACAAGGAACTGGGAATAAAGTTCAAACAGCCCGGATTCTTCGGATAATGACATCAAACCGATACTCACTATAACCGAAAGGAACAACCGACATGACCAAAAACAACATCATATCCTTATTGTTCTGCCTCTCCGCAGCAATGACATTGCAGGCGCAGAGGGTGGAAAGTACGGTGAGGGACTGTTTCTTCCCCGGCAGACTGTGGTTCGACGCCACGGGGAAAATAATCAACGCCCACGGCGGAGGAGTGCTTTTCCACCAAGGAAAGTACTACTGGTACGGTGAACACAAGGGCGAAAACTCCAACAACGCCCTTGTTGGCGTGACGTGCTACTCTTCTTCCGACCTCTACAACTGGAAGGACGAGGGCACGGCACTTGCCGTGTCCGAAGACCCGGCAAGCCCCATCACCGAAGGCTGCATAATGGAAAGGCCGAAGGTTATCTACAACCCTGCGACACGGAAATTCGTGATGTACTTCCACCTCGAACTGAAAGGGCGAGGCTACGAGGCTGCAAACGTTGGCGTGGCGGTGAGCGACAAGGTTACAGGACCGTTCCGTATGGTGAAGAACGGTAGGGTGAACGCCGGCAAATGGCCTATCGGCATGACTGCCGGAAAGAGCACTGGCAATGCCAAAGGGGAAGAGAACATGAAATGGTGGACACCGGAATGGTACAAGGCCGTGGAGCAGGGACTGTTCGTAAAGCGCGACATGAAGCAGGGACAGATGTCACGCGACATGACGCTATTTGTGGATGACGACGGAAAGGCGTATCACATATATTCCTCAGAAGACAACCTCACGCTACAGATTGCCGAACTGACACCAGACTTTCTGGACTATACGGGGCGTTACATACGCATAGACCCGGCAGGACAGAATGAGGCTCCCGCCATTTTCAAGAAAGACGGACGGTACTACATGATTACTTCCGGCTGCACCGGATGGGCTCCCAACACCGCACGTATGTTCTCCGCCGACAGTCTTTTCGGCACATGGACACGGCATCCCAATCCCTGTATCGGCAAAGATGCGGAACTGACATTCCACACACAGAGCACATTCATCCTGCCTGTACAGGGCAAGAAGGATGCCTTCATATTCCTTGCCGACCGCTGGCGGCCTGAAAACCCCATTGATGGCCGTTACGTATGGCTGCCAATCAAGTTTGAAAACGGTCTTCCGGTACTTAATTGGCAGGACAGATGGAGCCTTGACGATTTTTAGACTACATCAGCATCACGCTATGAAAGTGCCCATATTACATGGTAAACGCATTGAGTTTACTGTGTGATATGGGCACTTTCAGCGTGTAAAAGAGGTACAGTCAGACATAGGCCTGTATATGCCTTGCTAATCAGGATGGGATAACGGCCGGTGCTTTCATGTTCCTCGGATGGTGTTCCAGAATCTCCCGCCTCAACGTTGACATATCAATGTGCGTGTAAATCTGTGTAGTACCGATATTCTCGTGTCCCAACATCACCTGTATGGCACGCAGGGAGGCACCGCCTTCAAGCAGGGCGGTGGCAAAAGAGTGGCGCAGCGTATGTGGCGAGATGGTCTTCTTTATACCTACCTCCACCGCAAGACGCTTTATCATTATCAGAATCATGGTGCGCGTGAGATGTGCCCCACGGCGGTTCAGAAACACATAGTCTTCCTCACCGGGCTTTATGTTCATCTGTCTGCGGTCGTCATACCACAGATGCAGTTCGCGTATGGCAGCATGGGAGATTGGTACAAGACGTTCCTTGGAACCCTTGCCCATCACACGCACGAAACCTTCCTCCTCAAAAACCTGCGACAAACGCAGCGTTATGAGTTCCGTAACACGCAGACCGCACGAGAACAGCACCTCTATGATGGCACGGTTACGGTGTCCCTCCCACTTGCTCAGGTCTATTCCGGCCTCAAGAATATCCACCTCATGCGTTGACAGCACCTCCGGCAGGTGCTTGTCCTGTATAGGAGACTCCAGAAGTTCTGAAGGGTCCTGCTCCACATATCCGTCGAGTTCAAGGAAATGATAGAACGCCCTCACGCCACACAGTATGCGGGCATGGGTGGATGACGCTATGCCGAGGTCGTGAAGCGAAGCCGAAAACGTCTCCAAATCATCCAGCTGCAGTGTCATCGGATCTTTTTCCGTCTCTTTGCACCACACCACCAACTTGCCTAAATCGTGCATATATGCCTCCAACGTATTTGCAGACAGTCCACGAAGCAGGCGCAGGTAACGACGGAAGTCGTGTATGATGTCAGAGGATGCCATAGTGATTATTCATTATTCTATTCCATAACGGTACAGTCAGAGGAGCAAGGCCGGTCATCCTGCCACCTGTTCTATTAGCGGCAGTACCACCTTCTTCAGCACTTTCTCGTTCAAGCGGTGTTCCCCCTCAAAGCGTGTGCATTGAGGATAGTGCTTGCGGAAGAGGTCATAGGTGTGGCAGACCGGGTCATTGATTCCGAAAAGGCCATACACCTGCGCCTTGTCCTCGGCCGTAACGTCCTTGAACTGCTGGCGTTCCACCTGGTTGTGGTGCTGTATGATGTCGCGTGTTATACGGAACGTCTTCTGGCTGTCCTTGCGTCCGTTGAAGAACTTGTGCTCACCCGTCTTCAGCACTTTGCTCATCGTTGACATATTGACGGCAGGATTGACACATATACGCTTGAAGCCGTGCATCTGATGGGCATACATCCCACCCATGCTGGTACCTATTATCACGTCCGGCTGTTCCGCTTCGCACAGTTGCCGGAGATAAGGCAGTGCCTCAAGAGGGTCAACAGGTATGTCGGGAGCGACCACCTCGGCATCCGGAAGCAACTTGCGCAGCAACTCCACAGTGCCGCTTGCTCCGGAAGACCCGAAGCCATGGAAATATACAATCTTCATTATTATATTGTTAATATTTGCAAGCCGTAGACTAAAAGCAAAGGTCAGGAATCAAAAAACAGTTGTATTCCAATTCCTGACCTTCGGTTTCCATTCTCCGGTTTTTATTTTACGAACTTCGTATTACGCTTGATTACCAATCCACGATAACTGTCACCTATTCTCTGGCCGGCAACGTTATACATGGTTTTATTGTCACTGCTGTCTTCAGAAACGCTCACACCGTCCACGGCGTCAGTGTTGGCAGGACCGCCATAGTGGTAGTCAATGTTGAGTATCACGCACTGCTGCTCACCGGTATTGGTGAATGTTATCACGTCAACGTTTGGAAGTGTGAATGTGGCACAGTTCACCTTGCCTGCCGTAAGGTCAAGTATTGTAGCGTCAGCCTCGGTGTAGTCCACTCCGCATACTTCCTTCCAATAACTTGTACGGTCAGAAGAATTGGTGCCGACAACACTCCATATCTCAAGTTTTGTGGCACGTGCCTTCTCTGGCAGGAACACAGTCTGTTGCGCACCGTTAGACAGTTTGATATCAGTACGCTGTGTTCCGTCGAAGGTATATGCCATCTTTGAGCCCTTCGCCAGTTCCTTTGTCAGGTTGCCTGTGCAGACAATGCTGAAGCCGAGGTTGTTGTTGGTGATTCCGTTGTTAGTCTTGTTCTCCGCACCTACAAGCATATTGTTCACGCCACTGTCGTCATAAGACTTCGGAGTCATGTTACCGTAAGCAAGAGAGACCCTCATTGTCTCCCCCGCCGGGTCTTCCGGCTCTTCCGGTTCAATAGGGTCCGTCGGCTTGATGTCACCGCCTACCACACGCAGGATACCCTTTGTATAGAGTTCTGTAGCGTCCCACGTCTGCCCTTCGGCAAGAATCTCATCCTTGATGGAGGCGAACTGGCCAGTGATGCTGCCTGCGCTTCCGATATTGAATACCTGATATTCCGTATCAGCATAAGGCGCACGTGCAAGTCCTTCTTCGCTTACCGTTATGTCAAGCACAGCAGTCTCACCTATAGTGGCTGCTCCGTTGATGGTTATGGTATTGCACTTTGTTACGTTTGCAGGGATGTTGACGGTGCAACCGTTTTGTATATTCAATGCAGAAGAGAAGGTAAGCCCCTTGCCGTTGGCAAGAGTGTCACCGGCTTCTATCACAGAACCGTTGTATGCTGTTACCTTTCCGGCTATCGTACCCATGCCCTTCAGTGTAGCACCGTTGAGGACTGTGACAGCACCTGTGCCTGAATTTTTGCCGTTTACTATGAGAGTGCCGGCATAGACCTGTGTCGTTCCACTGTAAGTATTAGCACCTGTGAGTCTCCAAAGGCCTGTGCCGACCTTCTTTATTGACACTGTGCCGCTATAAGCACTGCCGAGTCCGACAGGGAGATTGTTGATGATACCGTTGAAAGTCTCGTCAGTATTTGCGCCACCAACTTCCCAAGAGGCTGTAAAGCCAGAAGTATTCTTACTTGAACCTACAAGATATGTGCCTGCATCACCTGACAGTCCACCAATGACATTGGAGGTATTGGTCTGCCATGCACCCATATACGTTTTGCCTTTCAGTGTGAATGTCACCTGCGGACTGTTCCATTCGGAAGCGTGATAGAACAGGCTCTGCGTGCCGCTTGACGGTATGCCGTTGGCGATTATGCGTCCGGTAAAGTCAGGAAGCGTGCCGCTGATGTTGAAACGGAGGTAAGGTATAATCATCTCCAAAGTGCCGCTACCCGTAACATTGCTCTTCAATACACCGGTAGTGCCTACTGACATTGTTGACGTTGTGCCCTCATTGACCTGTATAGGGAACGAGAGTGTCTGGGAATCATCCTTCACATATTTGAATGCCAGCGTGCCACCATTGAACACAACAGGATGCGATGACGCACCGAACGTCTTGCTGCCTTTTTCCACATCAGACAGATACAGCGTGCCGCCGTTAAGTATTGTCGAGCCGGTATAGCCGAAGAAGGTTTCCGCATCGGCCACACTGAGTGTGCCCTTGCCGTCAAGTGTAAAGTCGCCATCACCCTCAAAACTGCCAGAAGCGGTAATGGTAGTGGCACTGTTGGCTATCTCCAGCGTTGAAGTACGGTTGATTTTAGCACCTCGGTCGGTAGCTGCAGAAGCACCGGTATAGCGGTATGTGCCGCCGTCCATAATCCAGTTGGCAGGGAAATTGAGTGACGCGCCGATGGCAGAAGGCTCTCCACCGTTGGCGATAGTGTTGAATTCCACCACGCCGTTGTGCATAACCGTAGCACCTTTGTATGCGTTTTGTCCGTTGAGGACAAGTGTACCGCTGTTGCCTTTGTTCACGGATGCAGCGTCACCGCTTATCACTCCGTTCAGTGTAAGGTTGCCCTTGCCGTTGACAACGACTGCTTCCGGTGCCACATCACCGTTTATCGTCACGGTCTTTGTATCGTCAGTGTTGAGCAGCACCTTGTTGCCGTCAGCGTAAGCCTTGCCCTCTTTCCAGTCGGTAGAGGTCTTGTCCCACGTGGTCTGTGCGTCTCCGAGTGTCACATCAGGCTCAAAGGAGTCGATGTCCACCATGCCTACCTCAACCTGTCGTGTGGTAAACGTACCTGAAACATATTCTGATTTCGCCTCAGCACCATTGTTCTGGGCGAATGCGCAGACGCGCATCTCGTACTGAGTACCCTGCTCCAGTCCGGCAATCTGGCATGAAGTGGCATTCGGAGCGGTGCGTGCCGCCTCTTTCCAAGAACCGTCTGCCTGCTTTACCTCTACCGCGAAACCATCCTCAGCATACGTATAGTCACGCCATCCGAGTGTTACCGTTGATGTGGTAGCGGTCTCCAGTGCCAGTGTAACAGGCTTGCGCAGGAAGAACTGGCGGCTGTCTGCCGTTATTGAGTTGATGTAGTTCTCTATGTTGAGGTATCCGTTTGCAGCAAGAACGGTAGCGTCCGCCTTGTTAGGGTCAGTGCCATTGGCCGTTTCCCAAGCGTCAGGCATACCGTCACCGTCACTGTCTGTCACCTTGTTGCCTGTCCACCATGCCCATGTGTCGGGCGCCCCGATAGGCAGACTTGTCTCATAAGTTATGATTTTACCCTCTTTACCATAAGACATAACCTCGTCAACCATATAACAGTCAGACTGGTCACGGTATGGCAATGATGCTCCGACGGTGGGTATATTCTTCTCAAGCAGTTCGTTACCGTTATACAAATCCAGCGCAGGATAGTCGTAAGGCTTGTCTACACGTGTAGCGGCACTATAGTCAGTGACCAACGACGGGTCGAAAACACCGTCCATATTCTTGTCCTGCCAGTTGTCATCACCGTAGCAGTTGAAGTCGGCATTGGCACCGCCGAAGCAGTTTCCGCCTTTGGCCGGGCCGTTGATGAAGAGGTTTGACTCTATGTTCACGTAAGAAGAGCCTTCAGAGTCGCCACCCATTATGTAGCAGCCGTTGCTCCAGTTATACACAACGTTGTTGGCATACTGGTTTATTCCCTTTATCTTGTTGTTACGTGTGGAGTTGTCGCAATAGAAGTTGCGGTACAGTGTGATATAGTCTGCCTGCATAAGACCGCCTGCCGAGTGTGTCAGCAAGCCCTGCCCGAAGATACAGTTCTGCAGTGTGATGCTGCCAAGGTCACCCTTGCCGTCCGGGTTTATGGAGAAAGTCTCGTCCAGACCCCATGAGAACGAGCAGTGGTCGAATATCATGTTCGTGCCATTGGAAATGCCCGCGCAGTCTTTTCCGCTGTCACCTCCATGCCCCATGCGCACCCTCAGGTAGCGGCAGATGATGTTGCTGGCACCTGAAAAGGACACGCCATTGCCGTAAACGGTAATGCCTTCGCCCGGAGCCGTCTGTCCTGCAACGTACAAGTTGCTTGAGAACACGATGCGACTTGAAATCTTTATCACGCCTGAAACATCAAACACCACGATACGGTTGCCGGAAGACACTGCATCACGCAGTGAACCTGTACCGCTATCGTTAAGGTTTGTCACATGATAGACTGTGGGTGTACCTGACACACGTGCACCTTTGGCGAAACGCCCCCATCCGTATGCACCGGGGAAAGCGAGCTGGTCGGCAGCCGATGCGGACGATGCACTCATCAATCCAGCCACGACAAGGGTAAGGATTTTCTTGATTAAAATCATTGCTTTGATTACTTTTGTTAGTTTGGTTAGTTGTACAAACAATGCAGAACACACTGTTCAATGTGCAAAATTAAGAATAATTATGCAAACATCAAAATCTTTCACTCCTTTTTTATTATTAAAGACTATTTTTTCAACGCCACGCTATGAAGATTGGGAAAGAATTATTACCTTTGTACCATATATTGCGGATTATACAATCCGGCATAAAAAGAAACATCATGGCCCAAGAACTCATCCAGACCCAGGAACAACAACTAACACAACAGTTACAGCAGCGTCTCACGGCGCAGCAGGTAATGGTCGTGCGTATGCTTGAGATGCCGCTGGCACAACTTGAGCAGAACATACAAGCCGAGATGGACGAGAACCCTGCTTTGGAAGGGGAAACAGCAGACTTTACAGACGATGCGGCAGCAGAAGACCGCGACAACGGAGACGAAGAGGCTGGAGAACAGGGTGAGGACGGCAACTTCGAGGAGGAAGAGGAACGCAAAGAGCGCGAAGACGAACTGGACAGCGTGCTTGACAGCATAGACAAGGACGACCGTCTGGACGCTTCCAACTACGAGAGGACGAACAACACCGACCCTGACGCTGACCAAGAGGAACACATCTACGGCAACACTGAATCATTCTACGACAACCTGCTCGAACAGATGCGCGAACAACCGCTGACCGAAAGGCAGGAACTGATAATGGAATACCTCATCGGCTCGCTTGACAACGATGGACTGTTACGCAAGGAACTGTCCACCGTGAGCGACGAGATAGCCATAAAGGAGTACATCGACGTTAGCGAAGACGAGATAGAGCATTGCCTGACAATACTGCAATCGTTCGACCCCGCAGGAATAGGTGCGCAATCATTGCAGCAGTGTCTGCTCATACAGATTTTCCGCAAGCAGCCGTCACGCCTGACAAGTCTAATGCACAGAGTCATCAACGAGTGCTACACCGAATTCACGAAGAAGCACTGGAAGAAGATAATGGAGAAGCTGGACCTCAGCGAATACACCGCAGAAGAAGTCTTTGCGGAGATACGCAAGCTGAATCCGCGGCCTGGGGCGGCATTGGGGGAGACCATGGGGCGAAACACGCAACAGGTAACTCCGGACTTCATCATAGACACTGACGACGGTGGCAGCATTTCATTCACGCTAAACCGTGGCAAGGTGCCGCAACTATACGTATCGCCAGACTTCGAGAACATGATAGAGGCATACCGCCAGAACCCGCAGTCCATGACGCGAAGCGACAAGGAGGCCCTGCTATATGCACAGCAGAAGGTGAACCGCGCCAAGTCATACATCGACGCAGTGCTGCAACGGCAGAACACCATGATATCCACCATGCGCGGCATCATAGCACTGCAGAAGCCCTTTCTGCTAAGCGGTGACGATGCAGACCTGAAGCCTATGATACTGAAAGACGTGGCACAGCGCGCCGGTGTGGACATTTCCACCGTGTCAAGGGTGTGCAGTTCAAAGTATGCGGAAACGCCATGGGGCATCATTCCGCTAAAATCATTCTTCTCTGACGCATACGACACCGGCAATGGCGAAACCGTTTCGACAAGGATAATAAAGAACGCACTACGCGAACTCATAGAGAATGAAGAAAGCGGAAAACCGCTATCCGACATCAAACTGGCAGAGGAGATGAAGAAACTGGGCTACCCCATAGCCCGCCGCACAGTGGCCAAGTACCGGGAACAACTCGGAATATCATCGTCCAATCTCAGATAAAGGACACGCAAGGATAAAACTAAAGACAACGATGACGCAGAATAGTCATAACATCGGCCGAAAAGCGGCTGCCGAACAACAGAGGATGATACTGCTGATGGCGCGTTACATAAGCATAATCTTTACGCCGTTCTATCTGCCTCTTATGGGGCTTATAGCACTGTTCGCTTTCACCGGCCTGAGGATGATGCCGTGGCCATACAAGATTTTCGTGCTG
This sequence comes from uncultured Prevotella sp., assembly GCA_964587945.1. Lineage (GTDB taxonomy): Bacteria > Bacteroidota > Bacteroidia > Bacteroidales > Bacteroidaceae > Prevotella. Next base: position 10,582 of record CAZPNC010000027.1, read on the forward strand.
CTGACAGTATATTGCTTCACTATCCTCCTTCCAACGACAATGATTCACGTCTACAGACGCTATCAGGGATGGTCGCTGCTGAAACTGTTTTCACGCGAAGGACGAATGATTCCATACCTCATATCCATCATATCATACCTCGTGTGCTTCTATGTCATGAACGCCATGCACTTCCCGCACTTCATGAGCAGCATAGTGGTGGCGGCGATAGCGATACAGATTATCTGCGCATTGATAAACAACCGCTGGAAGATTTCCACACATACGGCAGCCATAGGAGGCACAACAGGAGCGGTAGTAGCCTTCTCGCTCATAATAGGGTTCAACCCTCTGTGGTGGTTCTGCATTCTGATTATACTTGCAGGTGTGGTGGGAACGGGACGGATGTTGCTGCGTCTGCACTCGCTGGGCGAGATAGTGGGGGGATTCCTCGTAGGACTTTTCACCGGAGTGGCGGCAGTGATGTGCAGTTAGGTTGCTTGCCCCAAACCAACAACCATAAACCGCAAACCGACAACCAACAACCGGTTATAAACCGACAACCATAAACCAACAACAATAATTATGACACCTATCATAAGCATCATCATGGGCAGCACAAGCGATATGCCCGTAATGGAGAAAGCAATGCAGTTTCTCAACGACCAGAAGATTCCCTTCGAGGTCAACGCACTATCCGCACACCGTACACCGGATGCGGTGGAAGACTTCGCACACTCTGCTGAAGGACGCGGCATACGCGTAATCATAGCAGCGGCAGGCATGGCGGCAGCACTGCCCGGCGTCATCGCCGCAAGCACCCCTCTGCCTGTTATCGGGGTACCTATAAAAGGCATGCTCGACGGACTTGACGCCATGCTTTCCATCATACAGATGCCTCCGGGCATACCGGTGGCCACAGTAGGGGTCAACGGAGCGATGAACGCTGCGATACTTGCAATGGAGATGCTCGCGCTGACTGATACCGACATAGCCGCAAGACTGAAGACATACAAGGCCGGACTGGGCGCAAAGATAGAAAAGGCGAACCGCGACCTCGCAGAAGTGAAGTACGAATACAAGACGAACTAATGGAACGGTCTTAGGTTGTAGGCCTTGGGTTATCGGTCTTGGGTTGTAGGTCACACCGCCAATGTTGCAGCAAAAAAACATTAAGCCGAAAGACCCACAACCCAAAACCATAAACCCCCAAACCATTAATCCGAAAGACCAACAACCAAACACCACCAAACCAGAAACCAAAAGAAATGATCCGCAGGCAAACTACTACAACATACGTAGGCCATCTCACCATAGGAGGCACAAGCCCCATACGCGTGCAGTCCATGACCACTACCAACACCAATGACACCGAGGCTTGCGTGGCGCAGGCAAAGCGCATCATCCTCGCCGGAGGAGAACTGGTGCGGCTCACCACACAGGGAAGGCGCGAGGCGGAAAACATGGCTAACATCTCTGCCGCACTGAAGGCTGAGGGATATGAAACACCACTCGTGGCGGATGTACACTTCAACGCCAACGTGGCGGACATTGCAGCACTGCACTGCGAGAAGGTGCGGGTAAACCCGGGAAACTACGTCGACCCGGCGCGGACGTTCAAGAAACTGGAATATACCGACGGAGAGTATGCCGACGAACTGAAGAAGATAGAGGAGCGCTTCGTGCCTTTCCTCAACATCTGCAAGGCGCACCACACCGCCATACGCATCGGCGTGAACCACGGTTCGCTGTCCGACCGCATCATGTCTCGCTATGGCGACACGCCGGCAGGCATTGCAGAGTCGTGCATGGAGTTCCTGAGGATATGCCGCAGAGAGGGCTTCACTGATGTGGTGCTGTCCATAAAGGCTTCCAACACCGTAGTGATGGTGACATCCGTGCGCCTGCTCGTGAAGGCCATGGACGCAGAGGATATGCACTATCCGCTGCACCTCGGAGTGACAGAGGCAGGAGAGGGCGAGGACGGACGAATAAAGTCTGCCGTAGGAATAGGCGCACTGCTGACCGAAGGCATAGGAGACACCATACGTGTGTCACTGTCCGAAGAACCGGAATGCGAAATTCCGGTGGCAAGGAAACTGGTGGAGTTCATTCCGCAGTGTACAGCCATGCGCGAAGAAGCAAGCATCACGGACGGCACACTGCACATTGCTCTGAAAGAGGATAACCTCGAAGACCTGCAACTGAAGGCGGCAATGGCGGCAGGGGCGTTGCTGATTGACCGCAAGGCCACTGACCTCGTGATAACAAACGAGGGATATGGCACGGCCGAAGAGTTGAAAAACCTTGCTGACTCAATACTGCAAGCGGCACGCGTGCGCTTCACAAAGACGGAATACATCTCGTGCCCAGGATGCGGACGCACCCTCTACGACCTGCAGGGCACCATAGCCCGCATAAAGGCGGCGGTGAAGGCGGCGGCGGAAAACGATACACGCTTCGCCACTCTGAAAATAGGCATCATGGGCTGCATTGTCAACGGCCCCGGAGAGATGGCCGATGCTGACTACGGATATGTGGGTGCAGGACCTGCAAAGATTTCACTTTACAAGGGCAAGGCCTGCGTGGAAAAGGCCATTCCGGAGGTGGAGGCTGTGGACAGGTTGCTGGCATTCATAAAGCATGATATGGCGTAGCACGGCAAAAGCGGCCTTTTCATTCTGTAAAAGTGTCTCTTTCACAAGCCTATAATACCCTTTTCACCATACAATAACAACGTATTTACAATACTACAACATTACAACATGGAAATACAAAACGCTTTCACAGAAAAACTGCTCGCAGTAAAGGCTATAAAACTACAGCCTAACGACCCGTTCACATGGGCTTCCGGATGGAAATCACCTATCTACACCGACAACCGCAAGACATTGGCATACCCTGCCCTACGCTCTTTCGTGAAGCAGGAACTGGTACACCTCGTACACACGCAGTTCCCTGAGGCTGATGCAGTGGCTGGAGTTGCAACGGGTGCCATAGCACAGGGGGTGCTGGTGGCCGAAGAACTGGGATTCCCTTACTGTTACGTCCGTTCAAAACCAAAAGACCACGGCATGGGCAACCTCATAGAGGGCACTCTGCCTGAGGGCGCAAAAGTGGTGGTAGTGGAAGATCTTATCTCTACCGGCGGCTCTTCCCTGAAGGCCGTAGAGGCTCTGCGCAAGGCTGGCTTCGAGGTAGTGGGCATGGTGGCAAGTTACACCTACGGTTTCCCCGTGGCACAGGAGGCTTTCAAGGCTGCCGACGTGCGACTCGTTACAATTTCCGATTACGAGCATACCACAGCCATCGCCGCAAAGACGGGTTACATAAAGGAGGAGGATTTAAGCGTACTCGCAGAGTGGCGCAAGTCTCCCGGAACGTGGAAACAGGAGTCTTAATGGGGTTATGGGTTGGCGCTTTGTGGTTGTGGGTCTTTCAGACTGACAATCATACGAAATCAGAATACCCACAACCACAAACCTACAACCGATAACCTACAAACAACAACCAACAAGAAAATGGCTAAATACGAAAGCAAGATAAAGCAGATAAATGCACCGGTGGAGAGCGTCTACGCTACACTCAGCAACCTTGAGAACTTCAGACCGATGCTGGAAAATGCACAAAGCAACGAGACTCTGAAAGACAAGATAAGGGAAGCCGGACAGGACCCCACACAACTGGACAAGCTGAAAGACGTGAAACTGACCGCCGACAGCATAGCAATACCTGCGCCGATGGTGGGAGAGATAGTACTGGCGATAACGGAGCGCGACGAGAACAAGTGCATAAAACTGCATACGGAAAAGTCGCCGGTGGATGCAGATTTATGGATTCAAGTGCTGCCCGTGACTGACACGACATCCAAACTGCGCCTTACCCTGAAGGCGGACCTTAACCCTATGGTGAAAATGATGATTGGCTCGAAACTGGAAAGCGGACTGGACCAGTTCGCAGACATGCTGAGCATTATTCCGTATAGCAATTAGTTGTAGGGTTATTGGTTCAGTGGTTGTGGGTTGTCGGTCTTTCGGGTTTAACGATTGGTGATGTGACCAACAACCACCAAACCGAAAACCCAAAACCGAAAAAATCAAACAATTATGAAACTCTGGGAGAAAAACTATTCCATAAATAAAGAGATAGAACGCTTCACGGTAGGCCGTGATAGAGAGATGGACCTGTATCTTGCAAAGTATGACGTGCTTGGCTCAATGGCCCACATCACAATGCTCAACTCAATAGGTCTCATTGCCGATGACGAACTGCCGCCACTGTTGAAGGAACTGCGCAACATATATGATGTATGCGAGAAGGGTGACTTCGTGATAGAGGACGACATAGAGGATGTTCACTCACAGGTGGAACTGATACTGACACGCGCCCTCGGCGACATGGGCAAGAAAATACACTCTGGCAGAAGCCGCAACGACCAGGTGCTGGTGGACCTTAAACTCTTCACACGCGCCGCACTGCATGAGGTGGTTGACGAGACAAAGTCGCTGTTTGAAGAACTGATAGCCAAGTCAGAAGAGTACAAAGGGGTGCTGATGCCGGGATATACACACCTGCAGATAGCAATGCCGTCAAGTTTCGGACTGTGGTTCGGTGCTTACGCCGAGTCACTGACAGACGATATGCTGTATTTGCAGGCAGCATACAAGATGACCAACCGCAACCCTCTCGGCTCTGCAGCGGGCTACGGCTCGTCTTTCCCGCTGAACAGACAGATGACAACAGACCTGCTGGGCTTCGACTCCATGGACTACAACGTGGTGTATGCACAGATGGGACGCGGCAAGATGGAGCGCAACGTGGCGTTCTCCATAGCCGGACTGGCAGGGACAATGGCGAAACTGGCCTTCGACGCCTGTCTGTTCAACTCGCAGAACTTCCAGTTTGTGAAACTGCCAAAGGAGTGTACGACAGGTTCAAGCATCATGCCGCACAAGAAGAACCCGGACGTTTTTGAACTGATACGCGCCAAATGCAACAAGCTGCAGGCTCTGCCGACACAGGTAACGCTGATACAGAACAACCTGCCGTGCGGATATTTCCGTGACCTGCAGATAATAAAGGAGGTATTCCTGCCTGCCTTTGACGAACTGAAGGACTGCCTGTCCATGTGCGCATACATCATCAACAAGATAGAGGTGCGCAAGGATATTCTCGACAACCCGATGTATGACGCCATCTTCTCTGTGGAAGAGGTGAACCGCCTTGCCGCAAACGGAATGCCGTTCCGCGACGCATACAAGAAGGTCGGCCTTGACATAGAGGCTGGCAACTTCACACCGTGCAAGGACATACACCACACACACGAGGGCTCGATAGGCAACCTGTGCAACGACCGTATAAAGAGCCTGATGCAGTCCATACTCGATGGTTTCAACTTCGAGAAGGTGGAAAAGGCCGAAAAGGCACTGCTTAACGTAAAATGATGAAGAAAAGAACTATAATACCCCTGCTGTTGTGCCTGCTCTCAATGGATTCGTGCCAGAAGGCGGAGGACGAATATACCACACACCAGTGTTATTTCTCCTTCAACAGCAGTTACCACAACGCCTCACGGCTAATCAGTGTGGTGAACTCTTACGAGACATACGCCATCGTCACGACACGGACGCTGACGGGAAAGACGTATGCTGTGGTAACGTCAATATTCGGCACAGACAACACGGAAGACAATATCACAACGGATTTGGAGACGCAAAGGACGCATATCCTCGGACTGTCAAACGGTCTTATCATTGGCAAGTCGTCAATGGACCAGACGCTTTACGCCTTTGACCGCCAGTGTCCCAACTGCTTTGCAAGCACCAACATGACCAATGCGCCACTGCAATGGAGCGACAACAACTATACGGTGAAGTGCAACAGGTGCGGCCGCAAATACAGTCTGGCCAACAGGGGCATAGTATCTGAAGGCACACCGGGAGAGAGCCTGCTGCGATACCGCATCAGTTATGACGGAACTTACATCTATGTGCAGAACAGATAATTTGTTGTTCAAAATCAGTCTTGTCATAATCTTTTATTGAACTCGTTTGCAAACAACCAAACAACCCGCTCGGCACGCAGTGACGCTTGCCTAAGGAAGAGACAGACGGCCTCAACGCACAGATAAACAGTCTGCGCAATGACGTAAAGTCACGTGATGCACTGCTGCAGGAGAAAGAACGGAAGATTACGGAACTGCAGCGCTCACTTGAAGAAGCAAGGCAGACCAAGACCGTAACACCACAGTGCGACATGCAACTGCAGCCACGTGTTCTCTTCAGCAAGGGACAGAGCAAGATTGCCAAAGAGCAATATGCTGTCATAGAGCAGATTGCAGATTACATGACACAGCATCCTGACACTAAGATTGAGATAGCAGGCTTCGCCTCAACAGAAGGAAGCAAGCAGTTCAACCAGAAACTGAGCGAGAAGCGTGCCATGGCGGTAAAGAATGCACTTATCAAGAAATACGGCATTTCAGCTGACCGCCTCACTACTGTAGGCTACGGCGCAACAAGCGACAAATCGCAAAACGTTGCCTTCAACAGAATAGCAACGATACAGAAGAAATAACGGGCAGTGGCTTTCCGATACAACCGAAAAGCCACAACTTGTTTTTGCTGCAAAGTTAAATAGTGCAAAAAGGTTTGCTCATATCAGCCTAAATGAGTAACTTTGCAAACGCTTTACACGGCTGCCGCAATGGTGGAATTGGTAGACACGAGGGACTTAAAATCCCTTGACCCGAAACGGTCGTGCGGGTTCGAGTCCCGCTCGCGGCACTTACACAGGTAGTCGGTGAGAGGTTTAAGGTTAATAGTCGGCAACGCTTTACACGCGGACAGATTTAAAACCCACAACCATTGACCGGAAACCTAAAATCAAAGGCTGATGAAACATTTCATTGACAGAAGAATAGTCATGGCAACAACTCTTGCTGTGACTATTCTTGCTTTTATGCTATCGTCCTGCTCCTCTGACGGAGACAAGGTAAAGATTGATGCAAGGTTCCTGAACATGAACCAGGCGAGCTTTTATGTATATTCCCCGGACGGTGCCATTAACGGCATTGACACCATAACGGTAAACGGCGGACGGTTCACTTACGAGAAGGAGATAGTGCAGGACGGCACACTGGTGCTGGTGTTCCCTAACTATGCCGTGATGCCGGTGTTCGTGAAACCGGGGGCAAGCATTTCCATTGATGCCAACGCTGCGCATCTGAAAATCATGGAGATTACAGGCACTGACGACAACAAGACGTTCACGGAATGGCGGCAGAACAGCGACAAGCTGTCGCCGGCGGAGATGAAGGGCCATGCGGAACTGTTCATAAAGGACAACCCGAAGTCCATGGTTTCAATATGGCTGGTACGACAATACTTCCTGCTGAGCGAGAAGCCGGACCTGAAGAAGGCACAGGCTATGCTGAAAACAATGACGGCGACACTGACACCAGAGGAGAGGACAAGTCCGACAGGGCTGCTGATGGCCCGACTCTATGCAGAGATAAGCAAGTTGACGGCAGTGAATGTGGGTGACCCGCTGCCACGCTTCACGGCAAAGGACATAGACGGGAAACCGGTGACAAACGGAATAATGCTGAAGGGCACAACAGTAATATGCGTGTGGACGACATGGAACTATGAGAGTTGCAACGTACTGAGGCAACTGGCTTCCAACAAACAGTTCTCAGCCGACTCGGCAAAGATTGACAATGTACTGACCATCTGTCTCGACCCAGACAGGAAGATGTGCCGGAATACGCTGAAGTCAAACAATGCCGAAATGCTGACGACCGTGTGCGACACTCTGATGTGGGACTCTCCGCTTGTAAAGGCGCTCGGAATAACGACAATACCGTACAACCTGAAGATAAAGAATGGAAAAATAACGGGGCGTTGCATTCCGATAATGGAACTGCTGAAGAAATAAAGTCTTGCAGTACAATGCTTCATCTTAACGACATCACCATAGGCTACCGCGGCAAAACCGTGGCACAACACCTGACAGCACAGTTGCCACCGGGAACGATGACGTGCCTGATAGGCCGCAACGGCACGGGCAAGTCCACACTGCTGCGCACCATAGCTGCCTTCCAGCCGCCATTGGCGGGGAGCATAACAGTGGACGTGCCACAGCAACAGACGGACATAAGAAGCCTGTCGGCAAGGCAGAGGGCACGCACAATAGGCGTGGTGCTGACGGAACATACCGGCATAGGCAACATGACAGCGAGGGAAATGGTGGCGCTGGGACGCTCGCCTTACACAGGATTCTGGGGAAGGCTGGCGGAGCATGACAGGGAGATAGTGGACGATGCCATGAGGATGACGGGAACGACACCGTTTGCCGGAACGTTTACCAATGCGCTAAGCGACGGTGAACGGCAGAAGGTGATGATAGCAAAGGCCCTGGCACAGCAGACACCTTTCATTATACTTGACGAACCTACCGCATTCCTTGACTACCCTTCAAAGATTGACACCATGGAGATGCTGCTGCGTATGTGTCACGAACGGGGTAAGACGGTGCTGCTGTCCACCCACGACCTTGACGCTGCCATGCGCATGACAGACCGCCTATGGATGATGGCTGACGGAAATCTGACGGAAGGTACACCCAAAGAGTTGGAGAAACAGGTAAGTGACTTCATGAACAGAGTGGAAACAACGAGCAACGAATCCAATAAAGCGCCGTAGGTGCGACATAATATAGGGCAGGGCGTGAGCCCTGTCTGCAATTGTGCATAACCATACAATAGTAACAAGCGCCGTAGGTGCTTATTTGACTTGTGAGGGGCCGAATGATAGGGCTCACGCCCTATCCTATATTATGTTGCACCTACGGCGCTCTGCCATTGCATCGTAAATATACAAGGTGCGTAACCTACGGCGCTTTGTCGTTCCAACTCCAAAAGAATGTCTGCTGATCCCTAATTGGCACGGTTGAAGTTCTTGTGTTTCATTATCCATCCGGAGAAATCACGAAGGTCGTTTTCGAGGAAAATCTTCTTGTTTTCATCCTTGCCCTTCAACTGCCAGTCGAGCCAGGCAATGACCATGCGCCCGAAGTCGCCGCCACCAATATCGCCGTATGTACCGCCATGTCCGGCAGTAGGCATATCGCCATATACAACAGGCACATGTGATATGCGTTCATAATCAAGTCGGGCATTATTATAAGCCATATCCTTCTCGCCCCCCGTAAGGTAGAGGATAGGGCAATGAAGCGAAGCGAGCGAAGCACGGCTTGCATCAGCCATTTCCATGTCTCCCATGCCTGCATTAAGAATAAGGTGTGTCTTGAAATGTGCGTCACCGCAAGAATACAGCGTCTGGGCTCCACCGCATGAATGGCCGGCAGAGGCAATCCTTGTGGTATCTACGCAGTCGTAGTAATCGCTCTTCTTGTCCTGTACCTGACCGCAAATCCATTTCACTGCATCAAGCATCATGCCAGAGGGCGTCTGCTTCTCCTTGCGGTCACCCTGCGCCATCTGAAGTTCTCCTATGGCAATGACTATATACCCCTGTGAAGCGACATTGACAAGCATACGCTCATAGCCGACAGAGGTGTCAGAACAGCCACCGTTTCCCCAAATCAGAACCGGCAGCCTCTTCTCTCTTTCGGAAGTAGGACGTAGTTCCTTGGGACGATATACTACATAGTACGGGAGTGACTTTTCAGATACGGCAACAGCCTTGAACAGGCCGCTTCCGCCACCGTCAATTTCCTTTTGACTCGTAATCTGCTTACTGACGAGAGTTGGTTTGGCTGACATACCGGTCAATGCCAATAACATGATAAATGACAGAATGATTCGTTTCATAATCGTAATTTGTTTTCCTTCAGGTTTTATGTTGTAAATGTATTTTTCCGAACGGCGTACTTGATTGTTTCCTAAAAAGCCATCCCCGCAACTCAATATGAATTGCGGGGATGACTTGCAATGTATGCTTTACCTATTAGATAAGGGAAGCACCAGCCTTGAACTTAGCGACTTTCTTTGCAGCAATGTTGATAACTTCCTTAGTACGTGGGTTGATACCCTGACGTGCAGGACGTTCTGCAACAGAGAACGTACCGAAGCCAACAAGAGCAACGGAATCATTTACTGCAAGAGCCTCTTTTATAGAATCGAGAGTTGCCTCAAGAACTTTCTTGCTGTCTACCTGAGAAAGACCAGACTTCTCAGAAATCTTCTTTACCAAATCTGTTTTGTTCATTTTGTAATAGGATTAAATCGTTTATGAATAGTAGATTTCGCTGCAAAGTTAAGATTTTACTTTGGTTTCACAAACTTTTTCATTAAATATTTTATGAAAAACCTTAAAAAAACAGCATTTAACTCAAATTTAGCGCAATACGCACGCTTTTATAACCCTTTTTTCGTACTTTTGCAAAAGATTTGATTATTAACGGAATAAAATAAAAGGACAACGGATTATGCGTATTATACCGCCCATTACCAAAAACTTGCTCATCATCAACACTATCTGTTATCTTGCCTACCTCGTGCTGTCAAGCAGGGGTGTGGATTTGAACAGTATCTTCGGTCTGCACTATATGCAGGCTTCCGACTTCCATATATACCAGCTGGTGACATATATGTTCATGCACGCTTCGTTCATGCACCTTTTCTTCAATATGTTCGCATTGTGGATGTTCGGCGGTGTCATAGAGCGGACTTTCGGGCAACGGAAGTTCCTTATCTATTACTTTGTCTGCGGACTGGGTGCCGCCTTATGCCAGGAACTGTCGCAGGCAGCCATGGTTTATTCGCTGATAGCGGAGCAGGGAGGCAACCTGCAACAACTATTCCATCTGTCTGATGTTGACCGCATGGCTCTGAACGGCATGACCACGGTAGGTGCTTCAGGCTGTATTTACGGTGTACTACTTGCCTTCGGCCTGACATTTCCGGAGGAACGCATGTTCATCTTCCCACTACCTATACCGATAAAGGCCAAATGGTTCGTATGCGGATACATTGCCATAGAACTGTTCATGGCACTGTCGCAGCACAGCGACGGCGTGGCGCACGTGGCGCACCTTGGAGGTATGCTGTTCGGATACCTGATGATAAAGGGGTGGAAGAAGAAGAGTACATCCTTCAACGGATGGGACGGATACGAAGTAAAGGACAAATCGGCCTCCATTCTCGGCCGCATACGCCGATGGCTGCACCTCGACCGCAACAGCGGTGCCGGCGATGACCTGAACTACGGCAAGAAGAACACTACAGCCAAGAACCAGAAAGAATGGGACTACAACAAGAAAAACAAGAAGGAAGAGGACGAGATTGACGCCATACTCGACAAGATACGCCGCTCCGGATACCCCTCACTGACAGAGGAAGAAAAGCGTAAACTGTTTGACAGGAAGTGAAAAAGATATTCTTGACAATACATATACCGATAGCCATAGGGCTATTGGCAACAGGCTATGCGTCGTGCCTTAATCCAAAGACTTGCGGCATTGTGGCTCTGGCAGGGTATGGCTTACCTATATTCCTTGCACTGACAGTATTGTCGCTTGCCATAGCAGCCTTTACATACAAAAGGCACCTCATCATACCCGTTACGGCACTTATTCTGGCTTACGGACCAGTGACGCTGTATATGCCATACCACAACACGCAACAAGTGCCGGAAGAGGCCCTGACGGTGATTTCGTACAACACGCACAGTTGGGGACTGGGCGACGGAGGCTCACCGGCAATAGGAGATGCGGACGGGGGACGGACAATAATGAGATACCTTGCAGACAGCAAGGCGGACATTGTATGCCTGCAGGAGAGTGACGTAACAGGAGCGGTAGGTCAGCACGCTGACAGCATTCTCAATCCAGCGTTCAAATACCATGAAGCCATAATATGCTCCGGACTGACACAACTGGCCATATACAGCCGTTTCCCCATAATACGCAAACAGGCTATAAAGTATGAGTCAAAAGGCAACGGCAGCGCCGCTTTCTGGATTGACGTGAAAGGACAGGAGATTATAGTTATCAACAACCATCTTGAGAGTACAGGACTGTCAATAGAAGAACGCCACGAGTTTTCTGACATGGTACATGGCAAGAACGAAACGATAAAGTCAACGTCAAAGAGCATCTTCGGCAAACTGCTTGAAAGCACACGCATAAGGGTGCCACAGGCTAAAGCCATAGCGGCATTCATACGTGCCCACCGCCACGGCCACAACGGATTACCTATAATTGTATGCGGAGACTTTAATGACATTCCGCAGTCTTACGTTTACCGCACCATTGCCGACGGTCTGACGGATTGTTATAAGGCTACAGCCAAAGGACCGGGATTCTCTTTCTCGCGCCACGGTATGCGTGTACGCATAGACAATTACCTATGCACACCTGACATAACCCCCTATAACTTCGAGGTTGACCATTCCATAACCATCTCCGACCACTACCCCATCACAGGCAGGCTATTATTACCGGCAAAGTGAGACAGAGCGCCGTAGGTCATATCGTAAATTCATAACATGACGGCAGAGCGCCGTAGGTGCGGCATAGTATAGGATAGGGCGTGAGCCCTATCATTCAGTCCCCAACAAGTCTAATAAGCGACGTAGGTTACGCATTGTAGATTTACGATGCAACGGCAGAGCGCCGTAGGTGCGACATAGTATAGGATAGGGCGTGAGCCCTATCATTCAAGTCCCCAACAAGTCTAATAAGCGCCGTAGGTGCGACATAATTTCATATCCTATCAATGATATTCCGCAATGGATATATGAAATTATGTCGCACCTACGGCGCTTGTTACTATTATATGGTTTATATACAATTATAGACAGGGCTCACGCCCTGCCCTATATTATGTCGCACCTACGGCGCTTTATATATAACAACATGAGGCAAACATTACAACCCATGGCAAACATAACAACCATGGCAACGTGAGACAAAAAAGGTGTAGGCGACTCACATCGCCTACACCTTGATAGAACAAATTCTTTACATCCACACCAATTGTGGATCCTACTACCTGTTATCCTTCGTAAATATACTATTTTATTGTAATTTTCTTTACTTCGCCAGTCTTTACATTCTTAACAATGTTAAGACCTGACTTCATCGAAGGCTGCTTTACACCATTGACATCGAATATCTCTACCTGAGAATCCTCATCAACAAAGGCTCCCTTTACTGATGTTGGGTCAGAGACAGTTATCTTGCCTTTGTATTCTCCATTGTTAGAAATGATGCCAATGATATTTTTTTCAACATCATCACCCTTTTCATCTTTAACCGTTGTTGTTCCAAGTATACCTGAAAGTTCAACATTGAAAAGTCTAATTTCATAATCTCCAGCCTTTACAGTTTCTGCAACATTAACGGTAATGGTAAACACCTCACCACTTGTGCCGGAAATTGGAACAATAGTATTAGATAAAAGACCAACACGATATTCACCTTTCACAAGATTAGATTGAAGGTTGTTCTTTTTTAGATTTGTACGACCTGAACAATCTATAAGATAGAGACCGTCCTCTACAGGAACAGAGAAGCCTTCTGGCAAGGTAAAGTAAAGACCAATGGCCTGTACATTCTCTTTGCTGTTCTTCATCTGAACAGAAATAGTACCCGTAGTGCCCTTTGCCACTGTTGCGTCAAGCGTATAGAGACTATTATCTGGGATTGTTTCTATATCCTGCGCCATTGCCGGAGCAATGCCAAGAACCATTGTTGCCAATGCAAAAATAAATTTCTTCATATTCTGTTATTGTTTTTGTCTTTTTAGTTGTTAAGAAACATATTCACCACAGCATTTGCGTCTGCTATTGTGATGTTGCCATCGCCATTAACATCTGCCGCGTCAATGACGAAGCCTTCAGGCTCACTGCCGAGGAAATAGTTCACTATCATATTGGCATCCGCAATAGTAATGTTACCATCACCGTTCACATCACCAATGATAATCTTTGCCTTTGCCTCAGCATCAGCAGCCTTCTTTTCAAGGTCAGCAATACGGGTATTGTATACATCAAGTGCTGCATACAATGCGTATGTCTCATCGAGAGTGCCGGCCTGATAGTCTGCCTCAAGATAAAGCCCTGCTTCTGTCAGGTCATTGACAAGAGCGTCAGCCTCTTCTGAATCTGCCCATGCCTTACCGGCCTCTGTAGTGTAGTTGCGGATAACATCCAGAACCTTGTCAAGGCTGTCACGGACTAATTCATACTGTGGCTTCAGTGCTTCATACGTTATCTTGTTGATGTCTATCACCGTTACATCCACAGACGGTGTACCCTCCACTGCAAATGCGGTAGTACCGTTAGAGACAAGTACATCTGCAAGTGTCATCTTACCGGTAGTAACGACCTTAGACTTCAGCACGATAGAGAATACAGGCAGACTTTTATCTTCCGAAAGTTCATCGTTTGTCATAGACTCTATCAGTATCTTGCCAGTCTCTGAAGCATATTCCACAATAGCATTCTCTGAGAGACGTTCACCACACAGTACAGTGTCACACTCTACGCCCTCTGGCAGAGACAACTTTGCCTCAAGACCTACAACGGATATATTGTCGTTAAGATAGAAATTCACTGTATCCTTCTTTGCAAAAGTAAGAGAAGCACTTTCCGGAGAAAGAACGAATGAACCGGCATCAGCCTTTACCGTTGCACAGGTATCAACCATTACTTTTTCCACAGCAGGGGCAACAGTTGCATCACTGCCTATAACCTCCTTCAACGCAATCTTACCACCAGTAAACTTGGGACTTGCTGTCACCATGAAAGTGAAAATCTCACCCGTGTTACCAGAAATAGCAGTCTTGGCTTCATCACGAGCCCTGGCAAAGATGGAAACACGCTTAACAGTATATCCATCTTCATAAGTAAAATCTGTCACGCTAAGCGTATGACTGGTCTTAGTCATACGGGCAGTGTTGCGTTCTGCAGAATCATCCACGAAATCAAGACCTTCCGGTAGAACCATGTCAAACTGCAAAGAAGATATTTTATCCGTATTGTCCATCACCACGCTTACAGTGGCACCTTCCAAAGAACCTGGCACAATGGAGAAATTCTCTATGCGCACCTGGTTGTCGGCAACGGCAGCAACAGAAGCAACAAGCGAAACAAGAAAGAGAAACGCTGACCTCATTATATTATTTGTTGTATTAATTTTCATACAGAACATTTTTATTAAAGTGATTGTTCTTGGTTATTTGAGAAAACGGGTAGGCATGGCAGGCAGTTACAGACTGCCATGCCATGTCTTGAATCCGATTTATTCAATTACCTGTTTCTTTGTTGTTCCGTCAGAATTGACAATGATGTTGATACCCTTCTTCATCTTGTTCATCAATACACCTCCAACACTGTAAACCTTAGACTAAATCTTCTCTGTTGTAGTAAGATTAGTAAGGCCTGTCGGTGTACTGATAGAAGACTTGGCAAGGTTGAACACCGTACCGTCACCATCAGCGAACTGTGCATTGGTAACCTCTATACCATCTCCGGTATAATCTGATGTCACCTCAACGTTGAGTTCAACAAATGTCTGACCAGATACGAATTCTGTATTCTCAAGGTTGCTTACAAGCACGCGGGTAACCCCATTCACTTCACCAAACATGGCATCATGGCTTGAAGATGCTACAGAAGACAGTTTTACACCGTTAGGCAACTTGACATCGAACTGTCCGCCCACGAAACCGAGTTGGCTGTCAACAGCAACCTTCACCGTCTGATTAAGGCCAGAGCCATCAGCAGTCATAACAAGGTTTCCGTATGTTGGCGTTGCCTGACCCTTTGCAAAGGCTGTAGCATTCAATACCTTCTCAAAATCCTTGTTGGTCATGATCTTGTTGCCTATCTGTGTCACATCACCGATGTTAACCACGCTGTTTTCATCAACGTCGGCAGCATAGAACATAGCATCTGTTTCCTTATAATCAACATGTCCAAGCACCATCTGACGAACCGTGTTATAGTCGTTGACAGTAATCTTGCTGTTATGGTCAACATCACCCTTTATCCAACTTCTGTCCACAACATCCTGTGCGAGAGTGGCAAGTGTTTCAGAGAGTTCCTGTGCCCTTTTCAAGATTTCAGGATACTCATTCATATACTTGACAGTCTTAGCTTTTATAGAATTTCCATCAATGTCAACGGTAATAGATACCGCAGCATTAGCATCACTATAAACTGATTCATTGTAATATATGGCATTCCCGACCTTTGTAGAGAGAGCGGCACAAGTGGCAAGGAGCTCTGCCTTATCAGCATCAGTATAACCAAGTTGTTCAATGTCAGCCTTTAAATCAGCAATTGCTGAGACAACAGGCAGAGACGCCGTTGCATTATGTTTTGCAAGACGTACCTCCATCTCATTTATGGAAGCCTGAATCAGCTCATTATCAACTTTGTATTCACCATTAAGGACATTAGCCCTCGCATTTTCAGTTTCAAGATCTCGACTTTCTTCGTTTATTATCTTTGTGATTTGGGCAAACAAATATTCACGATAATTGTCATAATTCTTACCATCCAAAGTCCAATCCTGTCCAGTCACCTGATGCTGATAAAGAGCGGCAGCGTCATTAACCTTCTGGAGATTTTCTTTCACTGTATTGAGCTGACCCAACAGTACGATATAACGTGCATCGTGAACATCATACGGACTTTCTTCATCAGCAATCTTACTATCCAAATCTTTGACAGTCTTAGCCACCAAGCCGGCAGTCACAAGGTTTTCATCCTTATAGAGCAACACTGTGTTGTCAGTTCCCTCTGAATTAAGTTTGGTTTGCAATGCATCTATATCGGCCTTGAAATCATCTACATACGGCTGATAGCTATCCTTGACAGGCTGATGACATTCAGCAAGTTGGGCAACAAATTCATCGTAAATACCATTCAATGAGTCAATACTATCCTGTACAGCCTTCTTGGCGTTTCCGGCAGCAGCGGCATCATACAAAGCAGTAAGTTCAGATTTTGTGATACCAATTTTTTCTCAAGTGCAATGAAGGCAAGACGGGTTTCCTCATTAGTTGCCTTGACATTATTACCCTTAGCATCAAAAATATAATTTCCTTTAGCATCTTTCTTGCCAACGAACCTGTCATTGACAATACCGTCATTTTCTGTAGTATAACCACTTATAATGATCTTATACTTATCAATCTCCGGATTCTCTATTTGGGCAGCAGTAGCCTGATTGTAGTCATGCTGTAAGAAGCCTATCTGCAACTTAAGATCAGAGTTTTCTGTCTTAAGAGCGCCAGATACACCAGAAATAATGTCTTCGATTGCAGTTATCTGATTCGCACATCTTGCTTCAAATCCAACCTTGTCCATAATAGCAGTATGCTCATCATGCGACTTGGATGCATCACGGTCAAGCTGCTCTATATTAGTCTGACACGTTTCAAAACGATCGACAATGTTTATGTTGTTACGGATAAAGAGTGAGTTAACGAAATCTACTGCTTTATCCAAGGTCTTCTGAACATTGTCTATGCTGGAGAGCATAGAGTTATAGGCATTGTCATTAGCATGATATGTCTCATTGGCATCGTATGCGTTCCAGTATGTTTCTGTATGCGAAACGACCTTCGTATTTATAGTGCGTTTCTGCAACGAATTAAAGAACTCATCCAGTTTTGCCTTTGTAGCGGCATAGTTCGCATACTTCTTACCGGTCCCAAACTTATTCCATTCCGTCTCTGCAGCATTAAGGGAATTGGTAACGAACTTGTCATATTCCTTACTAAAAGCTCCCAGCGTACCGTCTTCACCGTTATAACCAGCTATGAGATTTTTCGGGTCTATGTTAAATCGTGTGGGTAATGCCTTACTCAGAAAATAAAATTGTACC
>CAZPNC010000028.1:0-27184 GCA_964587945.1 uncultured Prevotella sp.
CAAGGTTGCGTATCTGCATGGTTTCCGCTCCGAGTTCCTGAAGCATCCGCTCATGTTCGGCAAAAGCACCCTGTAACGCTAATATTGCAATGCGCTTCATTTACTTGCCTCTTTCAGCCATCAGCAGTTCTATCTCGCTCTCGTTTATGCCAACCATAGCCTCGCCAAGGTCCTCTGACAGTTCTGCAATCATCTTCGGATTGTTGTAGTTTGTGACAGCCTTGACAATAGCCTGCGCACGTTTTTCGGGATTGCCGCTCTTGAAGATACCGCTACCTACGAACACACCTTCTGCTCCAAGCTGCATCATGAGGGCTGCATCGGCAGGTGTTGCCACGCCACCGGCTGCAAAGTTCACAACCGGCAGTTTTCCGTTGTCATGTACATACTGTACAAGGTCGAACGGAACACGGAGCTGCTTTGCTGCTTCGTATAGTTCGTCTTTTGCCATGGATGCGATACGACGCATCTCACTCTGCATCATACGCATGTGGCGCACAGCCTGAATAACGTCACCTGTTCCCGGCTCACCCTTTGTGCGTATCATTGTTGCGCCTTCGTTAATGCGACGAAGAGCCTCGCCGAGGTCTTTTGCACCACATACGAAAGGAACCTTAAAGTCACGTTTGTTGATGTGATATACGTCATCAGCAGGTGACAGTACTTCGCTTTCATCAATATAATCTATCTCAACGGCTTCCAGAATCTGTGCTTCAACGAAATGGCCGATACGGCATTTTGCCATAACCGGGATGCTGACAGCAGCCTGAATACCCTTTATCATTTTAGGGTCACTCATGCGACTCACGCCACCTGCCGCACGTATGTCAGCGGGAATACGTTCAAGTGCCATCACTGCACAAGCACCTGCGGCTTCTGCTATGCGCGCTTGTTCAGGGGTTGTCACGTCCATTATTACTCCGCCCTTTAGCATCTGTGCCAGGTTGCGGTTGAGGGTAGTTCTGTCTTCCATTGTCTTTGTTTTCTTTTTAATTGTTCTTTATTATGCCACATACATTGGTATAACCTATAAATAGACTGCAAAATTACGTACAAAAAAAGAAACAGGCAAATATCTGTTCCTGTATTGTAAAACATTGTTCCCAAAACAAACAGTCATTCACCTCTCCCTGTGTTCCTTAGGCGCATATCCCTGTTGTGAATGAAAGAATTTAGCGAATAGGGACTGTGAGGAGAAGCCAAGTTTGTCAGATATTTCCTGAATGGTAAGAGTTGATGTTTCAAGAAGAACCTTAGCCTCCTGCATAAGGTAATCGGCTATAAGTTGCTTTGGTGTCTTGCTCGTTACCTTTTCCGTTATCAACGATAAGTAGCGGGTACTTATCGAAAGTCTGTCAGCATAGAATGCCACGCCATGTGCTTCGCGGTAATACTGTGCTATGAGTGACGTGAATTGATTGTAAAGATCTGCCGGTCTGAGTCCTTGTATTCTTGGCGTAACGGCATAGACCATCTGGCGGTGTATATAGTCGTGTGCTTTTCTGATAGCGGTGGGAATATCATCATTGAATGCCATATACGTAGCCACTGCCGTTGACAATGCACCACCTACGCCGTGTTTCTGCCACCCCTCCGTATTGCGTGAAGTATAAAAGGTCTTCTTTCCATTCTCATAAAACAAAGCTGTCAGCATACCATCCGTTTGGTGCCCCCCACGTAACAGTATGGCCTTTGCTCCCATTGATGTCAGTCTCTCCGCAGCATTTACCATATCATCATCTGTGGCAATACGTACACCAAGTAACCTTTCTGCCTCATTACACCTTAGGAGCAATACGGAAACCTCAGGTATCAGGTGTCGGCTTATGGCCTCTACAGCCTCATCCGGCACCAACTGTGTACCGTGCGAAGAAAGAAATCCTGGGTCATACACCACATCACGACAGTACCGTATGTCTTCCCCTAACTCCTTTATGGTCTCCACATCGCGTATCAATCCTATCTTTACCACCTGTGGACGAATATCCTGCATAATAGAACGTACCTGTTCTGTCACCATATCTACAGGCAAATCATGTATTCTGCGTATGCCACTGCTGTCTTGAACCGTAACTGACGTTATTGCTGTCAAGGCATATCCGCCAAGAGCCGTGATGGTCTTGATGTCTGCCTGAATGCCTGACCCGCCAGTACAATCAGAACCTGTTATGGTAAGGACAGGTGTCATTGAATGAAAATCTTATATGTGTCCAAATTAACAAAATAAAAATTGTGACTATACAATGAAGCCTTCAAAATTTTTGCAGGCATCCATCATGTAATCACAACTTCTTATTCTTAAATCCAAATCTGGTCTATCAGGAATATCTCAGCAGTTGTCCCGGGCGCACCTTTATGTCCCGCGTGAGGTGGTTGAGTTTGCAAAGTTCGTCAACCGTAACCTTTCTACGTTTTGCAATGCTGTAAAGGGTTTCTCCAGCGGACACCTTATGATACCTTATGTCAGCATTCATGCTTTCTATACGCTTGCTTTCCTTGCGTGCAGATGCAGTCTCGCCACGTACATCCGATGCTACATATCCGCCATTGCCAATTTTTCCACGAACTTGGTTGGCAACAATAGATTCATGCTCATATCTGTCCTTACGGAACATATAGTAATCATCCACGACATCCTGATTCCTGAAATCGAACATCAGTGCCGGATTCAGTGCAACGCCGCATAAGCGTGTTTCGAAATGCAGATGAGAACCTGTGCTTCGGCCGGTGTTACCGCCGAGGCCGATAGGCTGGCCAGCCTTGACAACCTCGTCTTCTTTAACGAGCCAGTCACTCATGTGGCCGTATATTGTTTCCAGACCGTTGGCGTGACGAAGCACTACGTATTTGCCATATCCGGCTGCTTCATATTTTACCATACGTACTTTTCCAGAGAACGCTGCACGTATTGTGTCGCCAATATACACCTTAATGTCGAGGCCTTTGTGGGCTCTTCCCCATCGTGCTCCAAAATTACTTGTCACCACACGGCTGTCTGTAGGCATACAGAAATGTCTCAGGTTTATGCGGAAAGAATCCGGCAGTTCCGTAGCACGGTGTGCGTATGTATTGTTCCAATCTTCATAAAGTGCATTGGCTGTAAGGCGTGTTTCCTCATTATCCATTGTCGGCCGAAGTGCCAGTGTATCAACCATCCTCATGTGCCTGTCAACAGGTGCTTGCTTTGCCAGTAAATCCTGAGCGTACGTTGGGAGTGATACGATTGTCAGTAATGCTATTGTAAATATAAGATTGGTCCTTTTCAGATTCATTGGTTAGTATCTCCTTTATGGTTTAGATAGTTCCTTGTCTTCCGGCAGAAGACCGGTGGAACTTTTGTTACAAAATAAAAATTCGTTGGCAAAGGTACGGAAAATAATCCACATAGGCAACCCCAATTTCACATTAACCCTTTGTATATTAACATTTTTGCTGATATTTAATGATTTTTAAGAAGACGCTAAAATACTATAACATAATGATATTACTGTTCTTTTTTTATCTTCATAGTATCTTCTATCTTCGTCACTTCCTTTGCAAAATCCTTGTCATTGTGCAGTTTCTTTTCTATAAGTTCAATGCTATGTAGTACTGTACTGTGGTCTCTTGAACCCATCATCCGCCCTATGCGTGATGCTGGTATGTTTGTGTATTTCTTTGCAAGAAACATGGTAAGTTGCCGTGGCAGCAGGAATTCCCGTTTGCGTGAGCGTCCCTTCACTGTGTTTGGTGTCACTTCGTAGTGGCGGCATACCCTTTCCAGAATGTCATCTACGGTCAGCGGTATGTCATCAGTCTTTACCGCACGCTGTACCACTCTTTCAACCAGGCGCATGTCGATGTTGCAGTTGTATACAACACTGTATGCCATGAGTGAGTTTATTACACCTTCAAGGTCACGTACGGACCCGTTTGCCTTCTGTGCTATATATTTTACCACATCATCCGGTACTGTAAGACCGTCACGGAGAATCTTCTTCTTCAATATCTCTACGCACAACTGTGTGTTCGGCTTTTCCATTTCCGCCATCAGTCCACAGGTAAAGCGGGTGAGCAGACGCTTGTTCATGCCCTCCAGTTCTACGGGGGCGCGGTCGCTGATAAGTATTATGCGGCGGTTATTACGGAAAAGGTGGTTGAATATGTGGAAGAACGTGTCCTGTGTACCTTTGGCTGACATCCATTCCTGTACGTCGTCCACTATGAGCATGTCAATGGTCTGGTAGAATGCTATGAAGTCATTTATCTGTTTCTGCATCACGGCATTGCTATACTGTACCTGGAATATTCTCGCGCTGACATACAACACCCGCTTCTGTGGGTATATTTTTCTGCAATGGTTTCCTATTGCATTGACAAGGTGTGTCTTTCCGCATCCAGACGGGCCGAATATGAACATCGGATTGAACTGTGTTCCCTGTGGATGTTCTGCAATTGATAGTCCGACGGAGCGTGAAAGTTTGTTGCTTGCACCCTCAATGAACGTACGGAACGTCTGACTTGGATTAAGTTGGGAATCTATAGGTGGCAGATTTCCGGATACGGCACTGCCGGGAGCGACCTTCAGGTTCTGCCTTGCCGCCGCTATGCTGCCGTCCGGTGCGAGAGTCTCATCGTTTCCCTCCACTATCAGTCCCTTGCCCTTGCTGTTCGGTTGGTCTTCCACCACCTGTATGTTCCAGTCAAGGCGTATCTTTCCGAACGTGTTGAAGATGGCGACACGCATTACATCGAGATGTTTGTGCTCTATCTCTTCACAGATATAGGAACTCGGCACTTGCAAAACGAGTGTCTTCGTCGCAACCTTGAAGGTCTGCAACGTGACATGAGAGAAAAGCCTTGCATAATCGTCGGCTCCTATATTCTCACTGATGTATTTCTGGCATGAACCCCAGAGTGCCTTTGTATCTTGTAGCAAAGTCGGTTTGTGGTTATATTCTTGTATTTATCTTGTGGCCGGTAGTGTCATTGCCACGTTATGAAACTTATTATTTTGCTTTCTTGCCAAATACAGAGAAGTGTACATATCTTTTAGGGTTTGACTTCAAGTCAACCATAAGCGAGTCCGCATTGCCGGCAACGGTGTTCAGGTTGTCATACAGTGCCCTGTCGTGCATCAGCAATCCCAATGTACCCTCGTTGCTGTTAAGTGTCTGTGTCAGTTTCTCCACATTGTCAAGTGTGCGGTTTACCTGTGCCATTGTTGCATTAACGTCGATTTGTGCCAGATTATCAGTCAGCACCTCTGTGTTTGCCAATGTGTTGCTTGCGTGCTGCATTACCCCCGGCAAAGCCTTGTTGACACCAATCATCATGGTGTTCAGTTCTGCTGTTGACTTTTTCAGGTTTGCCGACATTCCCTCCACATTGTGTAACATGTTGGCCAATGCCGGGTCGGCAAGCAGAGTGTTTAGCGTGGTGACGATGCTGTCAAGTTTCGGTACCATAGCCTGTACCTGCGGCATCATTGCCGACAGTCCCGCCATAGTACCCTCATCGTTCACCCCTTGTATTGTCTCTCCTGGATTGATACGTTCCCTCGGATTGTTGGCAAGTAGTAATGACACTTTCATGTTTCCCATCAGGTCTGATTCTATCACCGCTTGTGAACCTGCAGGAATGCGCAGATTCGGATCGAGTGCAACCGTTACGGTTATGTTGCCGGCCTTTGTATAGTCATAGTCTATGGCCGTCACTGTACCGACTTTGTAGCCATCGGCATAAACCGCTGTTGACTTTGTCAGCCCCTTGGCGTTCGGAAAAGTCATTAGGTATGTGTTGCTGTCACTTAACAAGGATAGTCCCTTGAGAAAATTCATACCGAAGAACAGCACTACTATACCGATGATTGCCACTATTGCAATCTTCACTTCTTTTGTAAAAACCTTTTCCATCGCATTCGCGTTTTTTGTTTTTGTTTGTTAGTAAAGTGGAGGCGACGGTATGCAATCATATATCCGGTCATATTTCTTTTCCTTCATTTTGGAAAAGAAATGGACACATCTTTTTCCATGTCCCGTCATCTGTTCGCCTTGAACTCTCTGATAGCCTCATTCACGTCCATTTTCTCTCCGTTTTTGAATGCTATTATGAAGCAGCCTGGGAACTTGTCCTTTAATTTTTTCCTTAGTTGGTAGATTTCATTATAGTTGGTAGAGGCACCTATGGTGTATTTTGTCATTCCTCCCTCCGTGTAATGCTGTATCTCCCTTTCTCCCTTGAACTGGTAGTCGTTAGCTTTCAGCACTCTGTCTGCTGTAAGCACCTGGAGTTTGAACATTGGCTTCCCGTTGTCCTTGTCCGTTGTTTCCTGTACGGCAGGTATGCTCTGTTCCGTATTCCTCACCGGCGTTTCAGGTGCAGCATCTTCTTTTTGCCACGTGTTGGCAGCCACCTTCGGTTGTTGTCTGTCCGGTATCACATCCGGGATAAGCGGTGCTGTATTGTCCACCGTTTTGTAAGGAGGTCTTGCCTTGTCGTCAAAATGTTCTCTGTAAGCCGCGAAAGCCTGATATATTCCTCTGGCTATATTGTCCACCTGCCCGTCATTGTTGAGCAGTCGTTCCTCGTCCGGTGTGGAGATGAATCCCAGTTCTATAAGACAACTCGGCATTGACGTTTCTCTCAGTACAAGGAATCCCGCCTGTTTCACCCCCTTGTCGGGGCGTGATGCCGTTATGCAGACGTTCTTCTGCACATACTTCGCCATTTCTACCGAGCGTTGCATGTTGTTGTCCTGCATGAGTTCGAATATGATATAACTTTCCGCCGAATTGGGGTCAAAGCCATGATAACGTTCCTTGTAGTCATTCTCTACAAGGATAACGCTGTTTTCCCGTTTCGCCACGTCAAAGTTGTCTGACGCCCTGTGCATACCCAGCGTGTATGTCTCAAGTCCTCTTGACACATGTCCGGAGGGTAGAGAGTTGGTGTGTATGCTGACAAACAAGTCTGCCTTTGCCCTGTTGGCAATGTCGGCGCGTCCGTGCAATGTTACGAAAACATCACTCTTGCGCGTGTATATGACATTGACATCTGGAGAGTTGTTCTCTACATAGCGTCCGAATGCCAGTGCCGTGCGCAGGTTTATATCTTTTTCCTTAGAGTATGTACCAACAGCACCTGCATCACGCCCACCGTGTCCGGCATCTATGACAAGTGTAAACCGCCTTGCAGTTGCCGTACTGACAACCATGCTGAATATTAAGACGATAAGTATGGAAATTTTATTCTTTTGCATATATATCGACAAAAATCAGTTGCAAAGGTAATAAAAGTTTCTATATTTTACAAAAGTTTTATATTTTTGTAACACAAAAACATTGTGGTACCTTTTCCTTTTCCTTGCGAAAAAGTCAACACGAAATATCGGTGATTATCAGGTGGTTTGCGAAAGTGCCCAAATTGCACGGTAAACTCAATGCTTTTACCGTGCAATTTGGGCACTTTCACAATGTAATCAGGCCTCTTTTATACCGGTGGTGCAAAGAGCCTTTATTTCTTTCTGACCGGGTCGCAGGTAAGACCCACGCCGAGTTTCTTGAATATCTTGCGGTCAACCTCTGACAGCATGACCGTAGAGTGTACCTGACAGCCATGCAGTGCCGGGAGTTGCGCAAGGGCCTTACGGCAGTTCTCGTCCGCCTGGCTTAGTACGGATAGTGCCACAAGTACCTCGTCTGTGTGCAGACGTGGATTGTTTCCGCCAAGGTAATCTATCTTGGTTTTCTGTATCGGCTCTATCATGTTCTGCGGAATGAGGCGCACATTGTGGTCTATTCCGGCAAGGTGTTTGGTGGCATTGAGGAGCAGTGCGGCACTGGGGCCGAGTAGGTCGGTGGACTTTGATGTTATCATAGTACCGTCTGCAAGTTCTATTGCGGCGCATGGCTTGCCTGTTTCCTCACGGCGTTGCTTTGCCACTGTCGTCACTTTGCGTGTGGCGGTGGTTATCTTTGCCTGGTTGAAGAGAAGCTGTATCTTCTGCACCTCGCTCTCGTTGTCTGCGCCATCGGCAAACTTGTTGGTGGCATCGTAATAGCGTCGTATTATCTCATCCTTGGAAGCCTCACAGCATACTGCGTCATCGCTGATGCAGAAGCCGACCATATTCACGCCCATGTCGGTCGGTGACTTGTATGGATTGTTTCCGTATATACCCTCGAATAGTGCGTTGAGTACGGGGAATATCTCAATGTCACGGTTGTAGTTGATGGCAATCTTGTTGTAAGCCTCAAGGTGGAACGGGTCAATCATGTTGACGTCATTGAGGTCTGCCGTCGCTGCTTCGTATGCAATGTTCACAGGATGTTTCAGCGGCAGGTTCCATACGGGGAACGTCTCGAACTTGGCATAACCGGCTTCCACGCCACGTTTGTTCTCATTGTAGAGTTGTGACAGGCATACCGCCATCTTGCCTGAGCCAGGCCCTGGCGCAGTAACGATGACGAGCGGGCGTTCTGTCTCCACGTAGTCATTCTGTCCAAAGCCTTCATCGCTGGCAATTAACGACACGTTGTGCGGGTATCCGTCTATCAGATAATGTACGTAAGACTTGATGTCCATGCGCTTCAGACGCTGGCGGAAAGCATCCGCCGCATGCTGGCCGTTATAATGTGTTATGACCACTGAACCGACGACGAATCCACGGTTCTGGAATTCCTCACGGAGACGCAGTACATCCTCATCGTATGTTATGCCGAGGTCGGCGCGCACCTTGTTCTTCTCTATGTCCTCTGCGCTTATGACAATGACTATCTCTATCTGGTCACTGATTTGTTGGAACATGCGCAGTTTGGAATCCGGTTGGAATCCCGGCAGCACACGGCTGGCATGATGGTCGTCAAAGAGTTTTCCTCCAAGTTCAAGGTACAGTTTTCCGCGGAACTGCGCTATGCGTTCCTTGATGTTCTCTGACTGTATGCGGATATATTTATCGTTATCGAAACCTAACTTCATTATCTCTTCGTGCTTAGAGGCTTTTGTTTAGGTTAATCATTTCTATTGCGGAAATCATGGCATCCGCTCCCTTGTTGCCGGCTTTTGTGCCTGCCCGTTCTATTGCCTGCTCTATACTGTCTGTTGTAAGTATGCCGTTAAGTACGGGTATGCCGCTCTTCATGGCTGCCTGCGCTATGCCTTTTGCTGATTCGTTGGCCACCATGTCGAAGTGTGGCGTGGCTCCACGGATGACTGCACCGAGGCATACCACGGCATCATATTTGCCTGATTCCGCCATTTTCTGTGCGGTGAGAGGAGTCTCGAACGCCCCCGGCACGTAGACAAGTGTAAGGTTGTCAGTGTTGCCGCCATGGCGCACGAAGCAGTCTTCTGCCCCTGTAATGAGGTGGGATACAATGAAATCATTGAAACGAGAGGCTACTATGCCTATTCTCTGGCCTTCTGCGACCAGCTTTCCTTCTATTATCTTCATATCTGTTGGTTGTTGTTTGTGGGGTTGTGATTATCTGATCAGGCCGTAACCGTCCTTCTCCTGTGTATTGTTTTTAGGCTTCCGGTTTGCGAAGGCATTCCGTATTTCCGCACTACACGCCCTTGGGCTTCTTTATATGCAGCAGATGTCCCATCTTTGCATACTTTGTGTACATGTAGAATTCGTCCTTTTCGTTGCACGTCATCTCTATAGGCTCGCGCCCTACGACATTCAATCCGAAACCGTCAATGCCCGAAATCTTCAGTGGATTGTTGGTCATGAGTATCAAATCATGTATGCCGAGGTCGGCAAGGATACTTGCTCCCGTGCCATATTCGCGCAAATCGGCGGCAAAGCCGAGTGCGATGTTTGCCTCGACCGTATCCATCCCTTGGTCTTGTAGATGATAGGCACGCAACTTGTTTATCAGTCCTATGCCACGGCCTTCCTGTCTTAGGTAAAGCAATACGCCTCTGCCGCGTTCCTCTATGCGGCGCATGGCTTCGGAAAGTTGCTCGCCGCAGTCACAGCGCAGGCTTCCAAAGGCATCGCCGGTAAGGCATTCCGAGTGGACACGGCATAGCACCGGTTCCGGTGTGGTGACATCTCCTTTGACCAATGCTACGTGGTGTTCGCCCGTAACATTGTTGATGTATCCGAATGCACGGAACGAACCATACTTGGTAGGTAGTTCTGCATCGGTCACACACTCTATGAGTTTTTCCGTGTGACGGCGGTATTCCACGAGAGACCTGACGGTGATGCAGATGAGATGGTGTTCTGTTGCAAGGTCCTTCAACTCCTTCGTGCGCATCATTGTGCCGTCTTCGCGCATTATTTCGCAACATAATCCGGCCTCCGTAAGCCCTGCCATGCGGCAGAGGTCGACCGTGGCTTCTGTGTGGCCGGTGCGTACAAGCACGCCGCCATCCCTTGCCTGAAGCGGGAACATGTGCCCCGGGCGGCGGAAATCTATAGGCTTTGAGTCCGGATCTGCTATGGCGCGTGCCGTGATGCCGCGTTCTACTGCGGAAATACCCGTTGTTGTGGAGATGTGGTCAACACTTACGGTGAATGCAGTCTGGTGGTTGTCGCTGTTGTTTGTGACCATCTGTGGCAGGTTGAGCCTTTCACATAACTGCCTGCTCATAGGCATACAGATGAGGCCTTTGGCGATGCTGGCCATCATATTTACATTATCGGTAGTGGCAAACTGTGCCGCGCAGATGAGGTCTCCCTCGTTTTCGCGGTCTGGATCGTCTATGACGAGGATGCACTTGCCGGCTTTCAGCGCTTCAAGAGCTTCGTCGATTGTGTTTAATTTGAATTCTTCTTGCATAGTTTCTGTATTTGGTAGTGGGGGCGCGGATTGTAGATTGTCGGGCAATATGGTGGGGCTGCATGCAAAGATACAAGTGTAAAACGGTCAGCCTGTAATCCATATTCCGTAATTGCTACAACCGGTGATTCATGAAACTGCGGTACACCCGGAGTTTTTCTTCTGTATTTTCCTTTGCTCCAGAGGCGGTACTGTCTGACGATGAAGCCTGCGGTGTGAGTAGTTTTTCTACGTATTTTGCAATGACATCAGTCTCAAGGTTTACCATATCGCCTGTTTTTGTGGCGTGCAGTGTTGTCACGTCTTGGGTATGTGGTATGAGTGATACGGCGAATGTTGCACCTTCCACCTTGGCAACTGTAAGGCTTACACCCTGAATGGTGATGCTGCCTTTCTCTATTATGTACCGCATCAGGGCATCGGAACATTCTATCCATAGCCACACGGCGTTGTCGTCATTGACGCGGCGGCAGATGACCCCTGTCCCGTCAACGTGTCCTTGCACAATGTGTCCGCCCAGACGCGTTTGTAATGTCAATGCCCGTTCAAGGTTTACTTTACTTCCGGAATGGAGCTTGGCAAGTGATGTGCGGGCTATTGTCTCAGGCATGACATCGGCAGTAAATCCTTTGGGAGACATAGACGTGACTGTAAGGCACACACCATTGGTGGCAATGCTGTCACCGACCTGTGTTCCCTGTGTCACGCAAGAGGCTTCAACCTCTATGCTTACGCTCTTCGCTCCGTGGCGGATAGTTCTGACGTGTCCTATTTCTTCTATTATTCCTGTGAACATTCGTTTTGTTGTGGGGCTGTGGTTCTTTGTTGCAAGGCAACTGTCCTTATGTAGGGCTACGGTGTTGTTGTTCCGGCCTTTAGTCTTTCTTTACGAGTCCGCTGATAAGAAAATCATCACCTACTGGCACTAAGACCGCCTTTTCCAGTTCGATTGCATCCGCCATCTGTTCCACTCCTTCGCCTTCAACTGGAGTCTTGGCTGTTTTTCCGCCAATGATTTTGGGTGCTACGAACGCCACGACCTCGTCAATCAGCCCTTGCATGAACAGTGCTTCGCTCAACGTTCCGCCGCTTTCCAATAGTATGCTGTCAATCTTTTCTGCACCGGCACGTTGTACCAGTTCCATGAGAGTGTTGCAGTTCCACAGTATAACACCGGCTTCCCTTAGCATCTGGAGTTTCTCTTCGTCGGCACAATCAGAATAAACCACCACGGTAGGGATTTCCCTTGCGGTGCTTACAAGCTGGCTTTCCATGGAGATTCTTGCCTGCCTGTCGGCTACGATGCGTATAGGATTGCGTACTTCATGCTCCTTTATTCCCATTTGTTCCAGCGTTTCAGGGCTCAGTCGCACATTGAGCATGGGGTCATCTGCTATCACTGTGCCTGTGCCGCAGAGTATTCCGGAATTGACACGGCGCATCTTATGGACGTATTCACGTGCCTTCGCTCCCGTGACCCATCGGCTGTCGCCGGTCGTAGTGGCGATTTTCCCGTCAATGGTCATAGCCCATTTTGCTGTAATCCATGGCTGTCCTGTAGTGATGAATTTGAGGAAAACCCTGTTCTGCATCCGCATTTGTTCCGTAATGGCTTCGGCCATTGGCTCTCCTTCCATCACGTCCACCTCTATGCCTGCACCCTTAAGTATATCAATGCCTTTGCCGGCAACGAGCGGATTGGGGTCATTCAGACCTACAACGACACGTGAGATGCCGTGCTCTATGATGGCATCGGTGCATGGCGGCTGTTGTCCCTCATGGCAGCAAGGTTCCAGAGTGACATACATGGTGGCCCCGTGGCAATCAACACCATGCTCTTCTGCATCCTTGAATGCCATTCTTTCGGCATGTAAATCACCGCATTTGGCATGGTAGCCTTTGGCTATCACTTCGTCATTTTTGACGACCAATGCGCCGACAAGAGGATTGGGACGGGTCATACCTTCCCCCTTCTGTGCCAGCAGCATGGCATCTTGCATCAATAGTAAATCGTCGTCTGTTATCATTTTACGTTTTGTGGCCGTATGGGCGCAATAAACAATATAGTTTGCAAAGTTAAAGAATTAATCCCAAACCACAAAATTTCATTGCTTTTATTTGGCCTTTTTACCTAAATATATGGAGTAGTATATTATGACTGTACCTTTTATTTGCGCATCTCAGAATATTTTTCTACCTTTGCAGAACTATTTGTGTACCTAATATAAAGACAAAGGAACTCACCAATGAAGACATTCCTACTTTCCGTCGCCATGATGTTGTCTGGTACTGCTGTCACTTTAGCACAACCAACGCTAAACAATGGCAACACTTCATGGACGGCAGATAATGGTAACGGCACCTTTACCAATCCGCTGTTCTATGATGAATTTTCTGATCCTGACGTTATACGTGTGGGTGATGACTACTATCTGGCGGGGACTACGATGCACTGTACTCCTGGGCTTGTTGTCCTTCATAGTAAGGATTTGGTGAACTGGGACTTGGCAAGTTATTGCTTCAATAGATGGAATGAGGTGCTGCCTGATGAAAAGTTCCGCCTCCAGAACGGCAGACAGGTATATGGACAGGGGGTATGGGCACCGGTGATACGTTACCATGACGGTACTTTCTATGTCTTTACAAATGTCAATGGTAACGGACTCCAGTTGTTTACTTCCAAGTCTGCCAGCGGTCCTTGGGAACACAAGGTCCTGGGTGGTCACATATATGACCTCAGTGTGCTCTTTGATGACGATGGAAAGGTATGGGCTATACATGGTTATGACGAGGTGAAAGTGACGCAGTTCAAACCTGATTTCTCCGGTTATGTTGAGGGCTCTGAGCGTACAATCATACCGAAAGGCTCTGCTATGGGGGAGGGACACCATGCCTATAAGATTGACGGAAAATACTATATAATCAGTGCTGAGTACAATCCTATGGGACGTTCGCAATGTGCAAGGGCGGATAATCTGTTCGGACCTTACGAGACTACTACTGTTGCTTGCATGGAGTCGCTGGGGACAAAGAGGTTTCCTCTAATCACAAACGCCAACAGTAAAGACTTCATGAAGGATGGTTATAGGTTCAATGTACAACAACCGGGTGATAACGAACTTGGCAGTGCCACGGTTCATCAGGGTGGAATGTTGCAGACACCGTCGGGAGAATGGTGGGCTGTATCCATGCTTGACTTCGTGGCGGTGGGGCGAACGGTGTGCCTCGTGCCGATAACATGGAAAGATGGCTGGCCGATGTTCGGACTCGAAGGCAATCCGGGCCGTTGTCCGAGAACATGGGTGAAGCCTAATACCGGCACAGATGAGAAACCACACTCGCCTTATCAGCGCAGTGACAGTTTTGACGGCAGGCGGCTTGGCCGCGTGTGGCAGTGGAACCATGAGCCTGTTGATGGGAAATGGACATTGAAAAACGGTAAACTACGTCTTAGCTCTATGCCTGCCGAGAATTTCCTGTGGGCAAGGAATACTCTTACGCAGCGTTGCATTGGACCTGTATCTGATGCCACTGTCACAGTGAACGTTAAGAATCTGAAGCCGAATGATATTGCCGGGTTGGGGTTGTTGAACCTGCCTTACGCATGGGTGGGCATCCGCAACGATGGTGGCATTATGAAACTGCAATGGATGCAGCAGACGACAGGACTGCAAGACCTTGGTGACATTAAGTCTATGAAGAAAGGTAAAGGACTGGCAGACGGTACGGTTATGTTCCGTATACATGGGGACTATGACCAGATGTGGGCTGTATTCAGTTATTCTTTGGATGGCATTAAATTCAATAATATCGGTGATACGCTGCGTTTGCCATACCAGTTGAAGACATTTCAAGGCTCGCGCTTCTCTCTGTTCTGCTTCAACCAACAGACTACAACATCGACAAAGCCGGCCGGTGGATATGCGGAATTTGACGATTTTACTGTATATGAACCTATGGCAGACCGTTCTGACAATCTGCCGATTGGCAAAATAATAACTCTTGACAATATTTCTAATGGTAGTCGTATGTGGGGTATGAAGCGGGGATTATGTCATTCTACAAGAAAAGGGGCACGTGAATATGATTCCAAAGACTGCCAGTTCCGCGTACATGACCGTGGTAACGGCCGCGTGGCATTGGAGTGTATGAATGGTATGGGCTTCATTACTATAACAGGGCAGGGCGTTTCCGCTGATGTACGTCTGATGAAACAGGAGACAGATGCCAGCCTTTTCCAATGGCAGGATATGCTTCGTGGCGAATGTATGCTGCTTTCGCTGAAGACCAATAGGTTCGTAGGCTGCTCTCCTGACATGGGAGAGCCGTATTCTGCACTGTTTGCAGGCAGTGACCCGAACCGTAAGAACGGCTGTGTGTTCCGCTTTTCTACAGTGGAATAGGCCATATTAGTTAAGGAGAAAAAGAAAGAAACACTGAAAAAACAATGAAAAGAATTGCAATGGCACTGATGTGTCTCGGCATTACAAGCTTTGCTACGGCGCAAGGTACTGATGCCGCCATGCCCGGAACACCACTTCCGATATCCAATAGGAATGGTGTCTTCAACCATCTTGATGTCGCCTTTACTGTTGGAACAACAGGGTTAGGCTTCGATCTCGCCACTCCAGTGACGGATTGGGTGCGGCTTCGTGCCGGCGGGGTCTTCCGTTTGTCAACACATTATAGTGCGGGGCTCGACACAGAGGTTGCTGCTGGTATTGCTAAAGAGGAGCAGAATCGCCGTTTTGACAAGCTGTCAACGATGATGGAGTCATTTATGGGCACTGCGCCATCGCAGTCAGTGGACTTGGAAGGGGACTTGAAAATGAGTAATTTCAAGTTCCTTATAGATGTGTTTCCATTCAAGAATAATCGTCATTGGCATGCTACTGTAGGATTCTTCTATGGCAACAGCATGCTTATTGATGGACATAATACCTCCGTTAGTGTCAATACTCTTGCGGCAATGAGCTCGTACAATATGATGTATAGCGAAGCCCGCAACGGCAACTTCATGGATTTGTCGTCTCTTGGCATAACAATTGAGGACGATATGAAGCAGACGATAATTGACAAACTGTGCAGTTGGGGTGAGATAACGGATGCTTCAGGAAATGTTTCCTATGCCGAATATGGCATTAGTATACCCATGGGTACATATACCCGTGACATCATTGCTGAACAAGATATATATGATAACAACGGGAAACTGCGCCACAATAAAGGCGAGGTGATACACAAAGCAGGCGAGACTGTGCGTATGACACCTGATGATGATGACATGATACACTACAATGTACATGTAAACAAGTTCAAGCCGTATCTTGGCATTGGCTACGAATTGGCTGTATCCAAAGACAAACGTAGTACTATTGCTGTTGATGCAGGAGTGTTGTTCTGGGGCGGAAAGCCCAAAATTGACATCAACTTGCCAGTGGGGGAAGATGTTGGAGGAAACAATATATATCAGACTATAGACCTTGTGCGTGACGCAGACAATATTCCCGGCAAACTGGGAGACCATGTTAAGAGCGCTAAGAACTATAGCGTATATCCGGAACTGAGTGTGAGATTTGCAAGGAGATTGTGGTAACAATCTGCGATATGACGTATTTTTTGACACATTATATAATATATAAATGAAGAGAAACATAATAGCCCTTGCATGTCTTGGGCTTTCCACCACGGCAATGGCACAGGACTCGCCGATTCTAAGGAACGGTTGGTTCAATCATCTTGATGTTGCCTTTACCGTAGGAACAAGCGGTCTGGGATTTGATTTCGCTACACCGATGAGCGAATGGGCACGTCTCCGTGTTGGCGGAATATTCCGTCCATACTATCGTTATGATGCCAGTTTTAACATGGAGGTGGCAGAGGGACTTTCCAATGCTGACCAGAACCAGCGTTTCCAGAAACTTTCCGAGACAATGCGTGCCCTTACTGGCAAGACGCCACAAAGAGCTGTGGACATGGAAGGCGACCTGAAGATGAATAACTTCAAAATGTTTGTTGATGTGTTCCCATTCAAGAATTTCCGGAAATTGCACTTTACCGTAGGTTTCTTTTATGGCAATGATGTTATTGTAGACGTGCGTAATTCAGGAGAAAGTGTCCGTAACCTTGAGGCGATAAACGCATATAACTCTATGTATCATAAGGCTCTGGCAAAGGAGAGCCTTATTGATTTGGAAACATTGGGCGTGGAAAACAGTGGAGGCGCAACTTTTGAGAATGCCAACAAGAAACTCCGAAACTGGGGAGCACGTGTAAATGGCAATGTAGAGAAGGGGTACAACGTAGGTGATGTGCCTAATGCTGAATACAACCAGGCAATCGGTGTTGACCCGACAGATAACAAGTATTACGCAGAATATGGCATATCACTGCCCATAGGCAAGATGGCACATGACCTTATAGCAGAAGAGGATATCTATTATGACTATACTGAGGTGCTTGATAATCCATACACAGTGGGAGACGGGATGGATAATTGGACAGAGATAAAATACCGTACAGACGACAATGGCAGGGTAATAAAGAAGGGAGAACTAAGATATAAGAAAGGTGAGGTTATACGTAAAGCTGGTGAAACTCTCCGTTTCGTACCTGACGAGAGTAATAGTATCTCTGCTGCTGCAAGGGTTAACAAGTTCAAACCATATATAGGGGCAGGGTTCAGTACGCCAATCACAAAGGATAAACGTACTAATATATCCATTGATGCAGGAGTAATGTTCTGGGGTGGCAAACCTTCCGTAGATATAAGTACCCCTGTTGGTGTTGATGCAGGGGGAAATACTGTCTATTGTACTGTTGATCTTGTAAATGATATGTACGATATGCCATCAAAAATAGAAAAATATGTAAACTCCGTAAAGAAATATACAGTATTCCCGGAGATAAGTCTTCGCATTTCGCAAAGGCTATGGTAGGATATGGTTACAGGTCTTTGGTTACGAGGCATAGTTCTTCTGTGGTGGGCATTGATGCCTTACTTGCTGCTATTGCTAACCGAGAATCCGTAAACCTTCATCAAAATGACAAAACAATAAAATGATGAATATGCAGTTATTAAAATATACGGCGATAATACTTGCCCTTTCCACTACTACGCTTGCCATCACATCATGTGGTGATGATGATACAGATACAGAGGTGACGGTGCAGAAATACGACCAGTCACATGTCACGGTGTACCTTGCTATCTATGAGAATCAGCAGCAATATGTGAAACAGTCATTAGTGCTTGGTATGGCTCACCAATACAAAGCTATAGCTTGGTCTGACTTCACTGAAGTCAGTGCCGATGCTGTTCCTGTGGCCTTGAGTGCCATTGGCAAGCAGGCGGAGACACAAGCAACTGGTACAACCGAGTCTGGTAAGGTGAAATACTTTGCCTATACTAATCCGACTGTTTATGATGGGAAGTCCGGTTCTGCAAGAATCGATATCAAGATTGAACAGATAGAATATGATGAGGAAGAGGGAATAAATACTCCTAAAGATAAGTTCAACCTGCTTGTGGCAGGTGTTGTAAGTGTCAGACTGAGAGATTCTGCTTCTGATGCCAGTTATATCACTAACTCAAAGATAGAGTCTCTTACAGCCATAACAGAGATAAACAATGATTACAACGACTTGAGCGATGCTGCCAAAGTGCTCTTCAGTAATAACCAATCATACTATGTGAATTATTAGGATAGGCTTTTCGGATAGGGAATAGATAAGCACTTCCCTACGAAACCGTATAAAACGAATAAGTATATATAAAACAAGCAATCCGGCTTAGAGGAATATCTCCTAAGCCGGATTGCTTGTTTTATAATCAAAGTGATTAATAGACTACAGAGCGTGCTGTGCCATCACTGTACTTTACAATTACGACGCCCATGCCTTCACGTGGCGTGTCTATCTTCATACCACCAAGATTGGTGTATCCCACAGGCTTTGCTGCCTCTGCAGACGCCCCCAAATCA
Source organism: uncultured Prevotella sp. (assembly GCA_964587945.1). Lineage (GTDB taxonomy): Bacteria > Bacteroidota > Bacteroidia > Bacteroidales > Bacteroidaceae > Prevotella. The sequence continues at coordinate 18,755 of CAZPNC010000028.1, forward strand.
TTCACTCCCGTTGTTCCCAACGTCAACGTTGTGTTGGCGGCTGCAGAAACATTGAGGTAAGATTGGTTGGCATTCAGATAACCATTGTACAGTTCATCCGGGAAATTTGACTTGCCCGCATAATAACTTGTATGGAGGTTGTCTGTTGCAGTGGACAGGACCAACTTGCCGTTCTCAACGTTCCACACACGCATTGAAGCCGCATCAAAGGTAATACGACAAGATGGATTGTCATCAATATAATCATTACAGAAATATACTCCGCTGAGTTTGTTGCCACTTACAGAACCGTAGTTGCCATAAACTAGGTCCAAACGGTTGTCGGATACATTGTCGGAGCTACATTCTATAAGCATAGGCGTACTACCGGGCTTTACCTCTGATGTTATCTCTTCAAGCATATAATGTTCGGTGTCAACAGAACTTACATAGTAAGCCTTCATCCCCTGTGAAGCGAACTTGAAGGGGAAAGAAGCATAGAATGGAGCATAGAACTTGCCGTCAACCTCCAATGTAGGCTTAACGCCGAAATAGTTATCTGTGGAACTTGCCACAGGTTCTACAGACCAGCACTTGTATGCATCGTCAGTATTGGATATTGTCGTTGCTATGTAGTGCTTGCCATTAGTTACAGTGCTTGCCCAAAGATACAAAAAACATCCATTTGTATATGTGGATAATGTGTAACTGTTTGCCGACCCTTTTGGGGTGAGTGTCAGAGCACAGCTAGTCATTTTAGAAACACTTGTTCCCTGTGCTTCTAAATCAATTGTATTGCCTTTTATTGTGGCGTAGATGATAGAAGCAGGCTCACTTATCGGTGACTTTACAGTCTCTTGCCACAATGCAACAGGCTCAAAAGACTGTCCTGTTCCTGCTTGGTTGACAATCTGTGCTTTATTGTCTGTGACCCATGTATAGCACTTTTTGTTTTTCTTTAGATTCAATCCAAGATTATACACACGGTAATATCCATTGCCATTCAACTGCGCATTAGCAGCCAAAGACATCACAGATACCAAAGCGGTAAAGAGTATTTTTTTAATCATTGTATGACTCCTTCCTTTTTATGTTTTTATAGATATGATGTGTTCCACAAACATTCAATGAAATAATTATATAAGACACGAACATTCGCGGAACACATTTTATTGTAGAACCACATGGGTCCTTCGCATTTTCGGTATGGAGTTACTTGGCAACACAGATGCTGACACGATTCAGTTCAGGAATGGTGTAAGGCTGTTCAGAAGAACCCTTGCCAACAGAAGTGATTCTGTCTTCTGCTATTCCGTATTTCTTTACGAGCAAATCCTTTACTATATCGGCACGCTTCTTTGAAAGAGGAACATTGATTTTGTCCGTTCCTGTACCCTTGTCTGCAAGTCCTGTGATAGTAACCTTTGAGTTAGGATATTTCTTCATGTATTCAGCAACCTCGCCAACCTTCTGCTCTTCACTTGTAAGTAGCTTGAACTTGGCAATATTGAAGAATACATCCATACGTAGAGGTTCTACCTCTGCTTTCTTTGCGACTTCTACAGGTTTCTCCACAACCTTCTCTACGATGCGGTCACGGTAAATAATCTGTGGAGCTACAGGCTCACACTTCTTCTCCTTGTACGTATCACCAAAAGCATACTTGACGCCAACGAGTCCGTTGAAGTACCAGTCTACATTGCCAGCCTTCTTTGAATTATATGTGTCTGTAAGAAAGTTTGCAGCCACTTCTACGCCAACGCTCAGTCTCTTGGCCACTTTGAAGTCAGCGGCAAGACCAGCGTGTCCTACGACACGTGCAGAAGAGTTGTCCCACAAATAGCGTAGATACTGGCTCTGGTCATAAGAAGAATGGACTCCTGGAGCGCCATACTTGGTAATTAGAGCAGAATTCACGTTATTAGCCTCGTCATTGTTGAATGCAATGTTCACGCCACCACCTACGAAAGCTGTGACATCAACAAGACGACAAGGATTGACGCCTGAAATAAGGTTAGACATATTGAAAGTCACGTCAACCATAGGTGCGATGTAATTATACTTCCATTTGTATGTCTCTCCAAGAAAGTCAGAACCGCCTTTACTCTGCCATGCGTTGACAACGAAGCGTGCACCAACAACTTTTCCGAAGTTGTAGCCTACGCCGAGTTGCGCATTTGGAGATATAAGCTTGCCCATACTTATCTCACCAAGAGTGTATTGGGCACCGAACTGTCCCTGTATGTACCAGTGCGGCTGGAACACATACTCGGTCTTTGCCTCCTGTGCAGACGCACCAAGAGCAACACCAGCGAGCAGTGTCGCGAATAATGTTTTCTTTATGTTCATAATCTGAATCATTGTAAAGTTGTTGTTGTTTATACCTTATATACGTTACGCTCCCTTAAAGAGTAGCGGTTTGTTTGATGGTCGCAAGCATTTGAGCCTTTGTCCGTGAAACTGTATTATCAGTTCCTTGGTGTTCAACGCCGTAATGTAAGCCTCTTCCACCAGATACTGGTGACGGTCGCTTGCCAATTGCTGTTGGTCAACATAATAGATATACATCTTTCCGTTGAGTAGTTTCCACTCTCTGAAGCAGATGTTCTCTGCATTGATGCTTGACATTCCACCTCCTTCATTGAAGTCGATGCCTCTGTGCTGCTGTTGGTCATAGAACCATCGTCCTTTCAACTCCGTGGTATTCACCGCTATGGTTACCGTCAGACTACTGTTATCCGGTAATATGGAGAAGGTATCACCCCGCTTCATTGTTCCGTGGAACATGCCATTTGCCAAAGCTTCAGCATACGCATACGCTTTTTTCTGTCTTGAACCATTGGCTGTGACATATATGGAGTCACGGTCGAAGTTGTCAAGTCTGGCAAGAAAAGCCTCGTCCGGCGTTTCGTCCAATTGCTGCACCATGGGGTTTATAGGACTTTCCTCTGCGCCTTTGCCCTTCTTCTTGCTGTTACTGCACCCTGTGCAGCCAGCAAGAAGATATAGGCTTAGCGTAAGTACGGGTATTATATATAATAACCTGCGATACATCTATATGTAATATATGCGGTCACCTTTCCGATTATTCGCGTACAATCTGGTACGTTGAGTGCCATTCGTTACCCATATAGTCAAGAGCATAGTACTCGATGGTATTAACACCGGCCTTCAGCTGTGAAGTAACATCGATAGTGTTACCTTCAAGTATGACACCAGCGTTGTTGTTGACGCGGATATACTTCTTGAATACAGGAGCGAGAAGCTCTGCTGAATATGTTGTAGGAACAAGTGTCACTGTACCGGAAACAGATGAAGGAGCACCCTCGAAGCCTGCGAGACCGAAGCCCTTATCAGAGTTTACAAGAAGAGTTGGCTTGAAGAGCAGTGGTGTAACTTCGCCTACCTTTGCTGCTACCTTGTCAAGATATTTGAATATACCATTAAGATAAGAACCACTTTCCAGTTTCTCTGTCAGTTTGTCTATTCCGTCAAGCATAACATTAACATCTCCCATAGCCTTGTCAAGTGCATCGATGACGCTATTGATACTATCGAAATTGCCGTTGATGTCGCCAAGCATACCATTGAAGATATCATTGACTTCCTTCGTAATGTCTATATTAACTGTTGTTGTGAAAGGACCTACAGGAACCGTCTTGGATACATGAATATTATCGTTGTATTTAAAATCGACAGTGATATTCTGTTCTTTTACAACAAAATCCTTAACGATTTTGATCTCGGTCTTTCCCATTACCAGTTCACCTGTTACTTCGTCAATACCTGTAGGAACATCGATGACGATAGTGGTATCAAGCTTCATAGTCATTCCTGGTACTACGAGATCCTTTTTCATGTCTATGCTGATAGGTATATCAAGATCGATATTCACATTCTGCTGAGGCACTGTCACATCTGTAGTAATCTTGATCTCGCCAGTGTTAGGATTAATCGGATTCATGTGTGCATTCTGAATCTTGGCCTGCAAGTCAGCTATGTCAGCCTTGATACCGCCAAGTCCCATCTGGTTGTTCATCTGGTCGGCAATGGTATGGCCGATTTTTTTGGCTGCTGTAGTTACAAGACCTTTCGCCTTGTCATAAGCACGCCAGTAAGCACCGCCAGTAGCGAAGATGTCATCAACAGAGTTGAAGCCGAGAGGCTTTACTGCAAGTGCTGCCATGTTGTAATTAGAGTTCACACTGTGTACTCCGTAAGCGTCTTTCCAAGAACACTTCACGCCTTGTGCATCGAGCTTCATAGCCTGTGAAGTCTGCAAAGCCACGCTTGCAAGGTCTTTCAGAGCCACTTTGGCACCAGCTGTATTTCTTATAGCTATGAGTTCCTTAAGAGCATTCTTGATAGCACTCTTATCTATATTAAGGTGGAGGTTAGAATTATTGATGGCTGACTCTGGTATTGTTGCAGGAACTGCATAGAAACCATTAGCTGCTGCACGTGTATAACCGAGAGAGAGAACTTTGTCAGATTCCATAACCGGACCAAGTACTACACCGCTTTCTTGGTCCTGGCTGTTAACCAACTGAAGACCCTTGAAACCAGTGAAATCAACATCGTTAGGGTTGATGGTGACATATACAACACCAGCATTGCCTATTCCTTGTATAAGGGTCTGGCCACTCTTTATTTCATATTTGTCAACGTTGTCATCATTTGCAGATGGGAAAGATATACCATGAGTTGCTGAACCATAATATGCAACGAGCATATTGGTCTGTATGTTGCTTATGAGTGAGTTGTAAGAACCGAATGCAGGGTTGTAAACCTGTTGGACGATGATACCTGTAACCTGCTTGGCACGTGCATCTTCAAGTCCTTTAACAATACCGATTACAGAGTCAACTCTTGCATTGATGGCTGTAGTCACTTCAGCAAGGCTGTCAATGCTCTTCTTCATTTTGGCATCAGCTGCGGTCAAATCTGTAGAAAGTTGTGACAACTTGTAGTTCAGGTTGGTAACGCTGTCTTTCGTTGCTTTTGCAAGACTGTCAACACGGCTGTTTACAAGTGCCATACGTGTATTCGCATAGTTTTCCCATTCTGTTTTGCAGGCTGCAAGAGTGTCATTGAGTTTAGTAAGCGTTGTGAATTGCTTATTCATCTCATTAATCTCATCCTTGGTATAGAACTGTGTAAGGTCAATCCCTTCATACAACCCTTTCAGTATGGCAATAGAGTCTTTGTTGGTTGTTGTCTGTGTCTGGTTTGCTTCATAAAGCAATGTCAGAATGCGGATAGAGTCTTTGTTTATCTGAACCTGCTCCCACATAGGCTTGATAGAGTCTGTGTAGATCTTGTCAAGACGGGTCTGAAGGGCTGGAACAGCCTGTACATCCTTGTTGGAACTGATGAGAGCCTGTATCTTCGCTTTCAGGTTGGCACCTTCAACATCATTTAAAGATCGCAACTCTGTTTCCAGATTGGTGATTCTTTGGGTGATTTGGTTGTTCGTGATGTACTGGTTGACGATACTGTTTATAGCAACAGTAATCTCTGATGTAGATGATGTAGATGCATTCTTTATGGCTTGCTCCACAGCAGCCGTAATGTCAGTCACATCCATCTTCTGTTTCTTGAGTTTACTGATAGAGTCTTGTAAAGCCGCAATCTGCACCTTCAAGGCTTCATCGATAGTAGTCACCTGATTAATCGCGCTGTTGTAGTTGTCCTCGTCATAGTCCTTACAAGCCGTAAGAGACAATGAACCACCAACAACTAATGCCAGCATAAATTTCGTAATGATTCTCATTGTTTCTGGTTAATTAAATTGTTATTTATTATATTTTAATTGTTTTTGTGCCATGTCGGTCACTGTTTCCTTTGGACGAATTCCGTCCGTATGCCAGTTGGTTTCTTTTGCTATTCTCATATTCGAACTCTATTAAATAAACACACATTCATTGTTATTATGCATCTGTTTTATTTAGATGACAAACTTTTATTGGCAAAGGTAGATATAAAAAACGATACGTACAAACTTTTTTCGCTTTTTTCTTCGATTTTAACATTTGGCCCTCGGGATTCCTCTGCTTGTGGTGTAAATCTGGACTTTGAGGATACTTTGGTGACTGTTGTTTCGTACTATAAGTTTGATATGACATTTTGTTATTATTTTGTTCTTTTTGCTTACACTCTGATTTTTGAAAAGAGTAAATGGGGAGGTGTGACAGATATAAGACTGCATTTTGCTGGAAATATGCTGCATTTTCCGCTTACGCGTAAAATGTTGACTGCGTGACGTTTGTATTTTCAACTTGTATTTGCAATGTGTCTACATGGGCGTGTTTTGCTCTGTTTTCTGCTGTTTTTGATTGTTTTATGGCGTGTTATTTAGTTTTGTCTGCATTGCAATTAGGGCACGTTTGCATTGTAATTAGGGTGCTATCGCAGTCTGATTTGGGCGTTATTACATTTGTAGGGCATTATTTTTGTTGTCGGATGCCGTTTTTCTTACATTTTCGTTTGCTTTGTGTGTTTTCGTATATACATCTGTTTTTGACGTTTTGTTATATTATATATTATATTTGTGTCATTTTGATATTTTGGCGTTTTGCAAAAACAAGTTTCAAACATGGTCGTTATAAGTCGTGGTTGTCATAGTGTACGGATGCGCCTACAGGTGTGAAAAGCGTGTGATGCCGTCGGCGGTATATGGAAAGCCGTTGCGGTTACGGTGTTTTGTTTTCCGGTTCCGGAATAGAGGGCTTCATGAATCCTTGATTTCCGACATGATTACGTGCTGCTGTCGTATCTGTTATGCTGTGCAAAATTAACAAATCGCTGTAAAATTGAATATTGTAAGAAAAACCACTGTGTTTTGTTATGGATTGTAAGCAGTGCTGACCGCTTTGCTTACAAATTGTAGAATGTTGTCGAATAGAAATCAAAAACTTCGTAAAAACGCAGCGGAATATTTGTCAAAATGCAAGAAAAGTTGTAATTTTGCAAACGATATGATGTAAAAATACCACTTTTGGTGACAGAATGAGAACGGCCAGGTGGCGAAGAGAGACAACAACACAGTAAAACATTGATTGATATGAGAGATGGATTGTATAGTGCCCAGTATGAGCATGACGCTTGTGGTGTGGGCATGGTGGTTAACATCCACGGTAACAAAAGCCATGATTTGGTGGACAATGCCCTTAGGGTGCTTGAGAATATGGAGCACCGTGGCGCCGAAACCCGTGACAAGACGGGCGATGGTGCGGGCATACTGTTGCAGATTCCCCATGAGTTCATTCTGCTGCAGGGTATACCTGTGCCTGAAAAGGGAAGGTATGGAACGGGTCTCGTCTTTCTGCCTAAGGAAAACAAAAGGCAGGATGAGATACTGTCGATTATGATTGAAGAGATTGAGCGTGAAGGTCTTACCTTGATGCACTTGCGCAATGTGCCTACATGTCCAGAAGTTTTGGGCGTGGGCGCACGTGACGTGGAGCCTGACATCAAGCAGATTTTCGTAACGGGCGTGTCTGATGAAAAGGCAGAACAGTTTGAACGGATATTGTATAAGGTACGCAAGAAGATTGAAAAGCGTATTGATGACGAGGATTTCTATATCTGTTCGCTCTCCGGCAAGGACATCATCTACAAGGGAATGCTGACCTCCGGACAGTTGCGCCGATATTATCCCGACCTTTCAAATAACTATTTTACAAGCGGACTGGCACTGGTTCATTCACGCTTTTCTACCAATACGTTCCCTAAATGGAAACTTGCCCAGCCGTTCCGCCTGCTATGTCATAATGGTGAGATAAACACCGTGCGTGGTAACCGAGGCTGGATGAAGGCGCGCCAGAGTGTGCTTTCTTCTGAGGCTTTGGGTGATATAAAGGACCTTCACCCTATAGTACAGGACGGAATGTCTGACTCTGCCAGCCTTGACAACGTGTTCGAGTTCCTCGTGCAGAGCGGTATGTCATTGCCGCAGGCTATGGCTATCCTTGTGCCTGAGTCTTTCAATGACAAGAACCCGATATCAGAAGACCTCAAGGCGTTTTATGAATACTATTCTATATTGATGGAGCCATGGGACGGCCCGGCTGCGCTGATGTTCTCGGATGGTCGTTTCGCCGGTGGAATGCTCGATAGAAACGGTCTTCGTCCGTCACGTTATACCATTACGAAAAGCGGTCTTATGATTGTGGCTTCAGAGGTAGGCGTAATGGATTTCGAACCGAGTGACGTGGTGAGCAAGGGACGACTGCAACCGGGAAAAATACTCCTTATTGATACACAGGAGGGTAAAATATACTATGATGGCGAGATAAAGGAGAAGCTGGCTGGTGAACATCCTTACCGCCAGTGGCTGTCAACGAACCGTATCCAGTTGGAGAAACTGAAGTCAGGACGTAAGGTTGACAATACCGTTGAGGCCTTTGACCGCAAGTTGATAGCCTTCGGCTTCGGACAAGAGGACATCGA
>CAZPNC010000029.1:0-25613 GCA_964587945.1 uncultured Prevotella sp.
GTCATTGAACAGTATGGCCTCCTGATTTACATTGCCTATAAGGGCACGCAAGTCTGATATGCCCACGTTGCGGACATCCTTGCCGTCTACGAGAATCTGGCCGCCGCTAACATCATGATAGCGGGGAATAAGATCTACAAGCGTTGACTTTCCTGAGCCGGATTGGCCTACAAGTGCTATCGTCTTGCCCTTCGGCACCACAAGATTGATGTGTTTCAGCACGTCGCGTCCCTCAACATAGTGGAAAGAGACGTCACGTATCTCCACATCTTTCTCAAAACTGGCCAGCGGTTCCGGCTTCGGCAGTTCCTTGATATGGTTCTCGGCCTTCAGAATGAAGTCTATGCGGTCCATTGAAGCCAGCCCGAGCGGTATCTGATATGTGGCCTTTGACAATTCCTTCAGTGGGTTGATGACGCTATAAAGTATCACCATATAGAAGATGAATGTTGAAGCATCGATAAGGCTTGACCCTTCAAGTATCAGCCAACCACCGAACCACAGCACCACGACTATTATTATTGTACCAAGGAACTCGGACATAGGGTGCGCCGCATTCTGGCGTACTATCATCTCGTTCATGCCGCGGCGGAACTCGTCGTTGATGAACTTGAATCTCTTTGCCATCTTGCTCTCGGCTATGAACGCCTTGATTATACGCAGTCCTCCAAGCGTTTCATCCAGTTGGGCTATGATATCGCCCCACTGTCCCTGCACCGTGGCAGACTGGCTCTTTAGTTTCCGGCTCACTTTGCCCATTATCCATCCGGCTATCGGCGCAACGACAAACACGAAAAGTGTCAGTTCCCAACTCACGGTAAACAGCGTAACGAAACATACAATGATAGCAATAGGCTGACGTATGAGCATATCCACAGATGACGTCACGGAATTTTCCACACATTGCACATCGGTACTCATACGGGCTATGATGTCGCCCTTCTTCTCTTCTGAGAAGAAACTCAGCGGCAGATGCAGCACCTTGTTATACAGTTCTGTCCTTATATCACGTACTATACCTGTTCTCAACGGTACCATTACGGAACTTGACGCGAAATATCCCGCCGTCTTTATTCCCGTCATCACTATCAGTGCCACGCCCATTATCACGAGGGTGAGGAATGCGCCATGGTTTGTTATCAGTTCCTGCACATAGGCATATCCGTTATTGACAACGATGTCCTTGTTCAAAGTTTTAAAAGTCCAAGGCTTATACGTATAAACCGCCTGGTCAATTTTAAAAAGGATATTGAGGATAGGTACTAAGACAACGAAGGAGAACACGTTCATCCACTGTGAGAAGAAGTTGAGCACAATAGACCATATCAAGTACATCTTGTATGGCTTCAAGTATCGTGCCATGATTTGCAGAAACTGTTTGAGCATATATTGTATGTTGGTTATCGGATAAGAATATAGAGAACAACGGAAGCAGAAACAAATGTCGCGCACCATTGAATATAAGACATACTACTTTTATATATTTACGCGGGTGTACATCTTTTGGTCTTTATCTTTCCCGTTTTTCCGTGCAAAGGTACTATTTTTTTGTCATCGAGACTAATTTTTTATGTATTTTTAGGGAGTTCCATTTACAAAACGCGTATTTTCGGACGTTTTAATAACATTTACAGCCTTCTTTGACTAAATATACGGCAATGCTATTCCAGCAAGAATACTACCTGTTTCGCCATCAGAAAGGAAGTCCACTTTTCAACATGCGCACATCCGGCGTTGCAAAAGGGGCACATTCACACCGCAAAATGGGCACGATTACATTGTAATTTGGGCACGATTGCATCATGATTTGGGCACAATTGCGGAACGGCTTATTTTATATGCGGTTACAACAACTCATAACGAGACACAAAGCACCCGTAACGAGGTAGGGCATCACACAAAACACACCCTTTGACAGCACCACGGTAACGCATTGTCCGCACAGCCATATACAAGCCAACAGATAGCGACTTTCACGCCCGAACAATGTTATAATAAGTAAAAAACAACATTTTTGCAGCAGGAAATTAGGTTTTGCGAAGAAAAAGATGTACCTTTGCAGCGAATTACAATTTTCAGATTACGATAACAAATATGAATCTTGACTTACTTACAGCCATCTCCCCGATAGATGGCCGCTACCGTGGAAAGACAGAAGAACTGGCTCGTTATTTTTCCGAATACGCCCTCATAAAGTACAGGGTGCGTGTGGAAATAGAATATTTCATAACTCTTTGTGAACTGCCTTTGCCACAGTTAAAGGACTTCGACAAGAACATATTCCCCTTGCTGCGTGACATTTATGTGAATTTCTCAGAACAAGACGCGCAACGTGTGAAAGACATCGAGAAGGTGACTAACCACGATGTGAAGGCTGTGGAATATTTCATAAAGGAAAAACTCGACTTCATCGAAGAGAGCAAGCTCGGCAAAGGATATTTCGAACAGAGCCGCGAGTTCATACACTTCGGCCTGACATCTCAGGATATTAACAACACAAGTGTGCCACTTTCGGTAAAGGAAGCATTGGCAGAGGTGTTTATCCCACAGGTGGAGGAACTGATTGCACAGCTCACCACATACGCTGAAGAATGGAAAACTGTGCCTATGCTCGCAAAGACGCATGGCCAGCCTGCTTCACCGACACGTCTTGGCAAGGAAATCATGGTATTTGCATATCGTCTGACAGAACAGCTGAATTTACTGAAACAGTGCAAATACACGGCAAAGTTCGGCGGCGCAACAGGCAATTTCAACGCACACCACGTGGCTTATCCACAATATGACTGGCGGGAATTCGGCAACAGGTTCGTAAGCGAGAAACTTGGATTGGAACGCGAGCAGTATACCACGCAGATTTCGAACTACGACCACCTCGGAGCAACATTCGATGCCGTACGCCGTATCAATACAATAATAATAGACCTTGACCGTGATTTCTGGATGTATATCTCCATGGAGTATTTCAAACAGAAGATAAAGGAGGGCGAGGTCGGCTCAAGTGCCATGCCGCACAAGGTGAACCCTATTGACTATGAGAACTCAGAGGGCAACTTGGGCATTGCCAACGCTATATTACAGTTCCTTGCGCAGAAGTTGCCGGTAAGCCGTCTGCAGCGCGATCTGACAGACTCTACCGTGCTACGCAATATCGGTGTGCCCCTCGGCCATAGCATCATTGCCATACAGAGCACATTAAAGGGATTGAGAAAACTTATCCTGAACAAGGAGGCTTTACAGAAAGACCTGGACAATACATGGGCAGTCGTGGCAGAAGCCATACAGACCATCCTGCGCCGTGAGGCTTATCCACATCCATACGAGGCGCTGAAGGCGCTGACACGCACAAACAAGCACATGGATGAGGAGACTATACACGAATTCATAAAGACGCTGAAGGTCAGCGATACAGTAAAAGCGGAACTGATGGATATAACACCAGGGAACTACACTGGAATATAATTTTGAAACAAAAGTCTTAAGAAAATAAATATACAACAAAAAGATTATTTCATGGCCGTGAGGCCTTAACATTTTATCAAAACAAGAAATCTTCACTAACACTTTGTACATCAATGGAAACAGAGAACGAGAAAATTCAGGAGCAGGACACTGCTAACGTCAATAATGACACTGCCCGTGAGGGTGACTACCAGCCACGCCAGCCACGTCAGCGCGTGCGCATCACGGCACCACGTGCCAATTACGGCGACCGCCCGCAATATGGCGACCGTCCAAGGCCTTCTTATAACCGGAATGGGAATGAGGGGGGATTCATGCCGGAAGGTTTCGGTAGCGGACTTGCAGACAGCCACTCACAGGAGAAGGGCGAAGGAGGCTACCAACAACGCGGAGGTTACAACAACCAACGAGGCGGATACCAACAGCGCGGAGGATATAACAACCAGCGAAGCGGAGGTTATCAGCAACGCGAAGGCGGGTATCAGCAGCGCGAGGGTGGATACCAGCAACGCGAAGGCGGGTATCAACAGCGTGAAGGTGGATACCAACAGCGCGAAGGTGGATACCAGCAGCGTAGTGGATATGGACAGAATCGGACCGGTGGTTACAACAACCAGCGTGGAGGATATGGACAGAACCGCGGAGGTTACGGACAACAAGGCGGATACCAGCAGCGTCCTTACCGTCAGTATAATGCTGAAGGAAACGACGAAAACACGCAGGAGCAGGAAGGATTCCAGCAGCGTGAAGGCGGTTACCAGCAGCGCGGAGGATACGGACAGAACCGTGGTGGTTATGGACAAAACCGTGGTGGTTACAACAACCAGCGCGGAGGATATGGACAGAATCGTGGAGGTTACGGGCAGAACCGTGGCGGATACGGACAAGGAAGGGACGGATACGGACAGAACCGTGGAGGCTATGGCTACCGCCAGCATTCTGATGACTATGATCCTAACGCAAAGTATTCTCTAAAGAAACGTATAGAATATAACGAGAACAATATAGATCCGACACAACCTGTACGTCTGAACAAGTATCTTGCTAATGCAGGAGTGTGCAGCAGACGTGAAGCTGATGACTTCATTGAAGCAGGTGTGGTTACGGTAAATGGCAAAGTAGTGACGGAACTCGGCACAAAAATCATGCGTACTGATGAAATAAAGTTCCATGATCAGCCGGTATCACTGGAAAAAAAAGTCTACGTGCTACTAAACAAGCCTAAGGATTGCGTTACGACAAGTGATGATCCACAGCAACGCAACACCGTTATGGATTTGGTGAAAGATGCCTGCCCGGAACGCATTTACCCCGTAGGACGTCTGGATCGCAACACAACAGGAGTACTGTTGCTGACAAACGACGGTGACATGGCTTCAAAACTGACACACCCTAAGTTCTTGAAGAAGAAGGTATATCACGTTTTTCTTGACAAGAACGTGACGCTTAATGACATGAAGCAGATTACGGAAGGCATCACTCTTGATGATGGCGACATAAAGGCGGATGCCATTGAGTACGCACATGAGACGGACAAGAAGCAGGTGGGCATAGAAATCCACTCTGGAAAGAACCGTATCGTACGCCGTATCTTCGAGAGTCTTGGCTACCGTGTGATAAGACTTGACCGCGTACAGTTCGCCGGTCTCACAAAGAAGAACCTGCGCCGTGGTGACTGGCGCTTCCTGACAGAGAAGGAAGTGGATATTCTCCGCATGGGTGCTTTTGAATAAAAATGATGGTATACCTATTATATATATAGGTGGAGTTATAGGTTGATGGCCATGTGTTGGCAGTCTTCCTGACCTGAGACTGGTGGTTTCATGGGGGAATACTATTGACAACGTGCCAACAACCTGCAACATAAAGCCAAGAAAATAATATGTTTGCGCATGAAAAGAACGAAAATTGTTGATGCCCTTGCACAGAAAGACTTTGGCAAGGCAATAGACATAAAAGGATGGGTTCGCACCCATCGCTCAAGCAAAGCGGTGGATTTCATCGCCCTAAATGATGGTTCTACCATCAACAACATCCAGATTGTCGTTGAACCGGAAAAGTTTGACGATGAAATGCTGAAGCAAATAACGACCGGTTCGTGCATCCACGTACAGGGAACATTGGTGGAAAGCCTCGGTAAAGGACAGAGTTCTGAGGTGCAGGCCAACGAAATAGAGATATACGGCCTATGCGGCAGCGACTATCCCATGCAGAAGAAAGGACAGTCTTTTGAATACATGAGGCAGTATGCACATCTCCGTCTGCGCACAAACACGTTCGGAGCGGTGATGAGAATACGCCATAACATGGCAATGGCAATACATACTTATTTCCATGAGCATGGTTATTTCTACTTCAACACGCCACTTATAACGGCCAGTGACTGCGAAGGTGCAGGCCAGATGTTCCAAGTGACGACGAAGAACCTTTATGATTTGAAGAAGACTGAGGACGGAAAGATTGACTATTCGGACGATTTCTTCGGCAAACAGACATCCCTCACCGTGTCAGGACAACTTGAAGGGGAACTGGGTGCAACCGCTCTCGGTGCCATTTACACCTTTGGTCCAACATTCCGCGCTGAAAATTCCAATACGCCAAGGCATCTTGCAGAGTTCTGGATGATAGAACCAGAGGTGGCATTCATGGACCTTCCAGAGTTGATGGACCTTGAAGAGGACTTCATAAAGCACTGTGTAAAGTGGGCACTTGACAACTGTAAGGATGACATCGAGTTCCTTAACAAGATGATTGACAAGGGACTTATAGAGCGATTGAAAGGCATTCTCGCCTCTGATTTCGTACGTTTACCTTACACAGAGGGTATACGCATACTACAAGAGGCCATAAAGAAAGGCGTGAAATTCGAGTTCCCATGTGAGTGGGGCGATGATCTTGCATCCGAACATGAGCGTTATCTCGTTGAGGAGCATTTCAAGAAGCCGGTTATAATGACCAATTATCCGAAGTCAATAAAGGCCTTCTACATGAAGATTGATGAACAGGAGTCCGGCTATAATGGCAAAAGCGGGCAGACCGTGCAGGGTACTGACGTGCTGTTCCCGCAGATTGGCGAGATAATAGGAGGCTCTGTACGAGAGGAAGACTACGGAAAACTGATGGAAGAAATAGATGCCCGCAACATTCCTATGAAGGATATGGCCTGGTATCTCGACACACGCAAATACGGTTCATGTCCACACGCGGGTTTCGGTCTGGGCTTCGAGCGTCTCATTCTCTTCGTAACAGGAATGCAGAATATACGTGATGTGATACCATTCCCACGTACTCCAAACAACGCAGA
This sequence comes from uncultured Prevotella sp., assembly GCA_964587945.1. Taxonomy (GTDB): domain Bacteria; phylum Bacteroidota; class Bacteroidia; order Bacteroidales; family Bacteroidaceae; genus Prevotella. The sequence continues at coordinate 6,767 of CAZPNC010000029.1, forward strand.
GTTCTAATCAGAACAATGCAGAGTTACATACAAGACGACGCTAAGTTCTAAACAGAACAACGCTGAGTTACATGCAAGGCAACGCTGAGTCCTAAACCAAACGGCGCGAAGTTCTATACAAAACTACGCGGAGTTTGAAACAAGACAACACTGGGTTCTAAACATAAGGAAAAGAGGGAGTCTACAGACATAGACTCCCACCTTTCAACCTCGGATTGATTATAAAATAGATTCGATACAGAAAACAACTAACCACTACGACAAATCATGATAAAAAAGACATTACGTTCTATATTTGCCACTATACTCATTCTATTGAGTGCCGTAGCGAATGCCGCCGTTGCAGACATAGCATCAGGTGGATGGTTTGAAGGGGGTTACGCAACCTGGACAAAGGCAGAAGGCTATTCCTATAATGTTTACATTCAGAACACCGCAGAGACCACTTGGACAAAACTTGACACTGAACTCGTAAGAGAATATGGTACATACGGACGTGCAGATGCCGTCGGATTGAAGGCCGGACAATACAGATTCAAGGTAGTACCAGTGCAGGGCAATGCGGAAATCACAGCCGATGCGACTGAAACAGGCACCTTCTTTGCAACGGAATACGACCGTGGCGGATTCGCACATTTCAAGACAGCATCAGCCACTTTCAACCCTTCCAAGGGTGTAGGTGCATACACTAACGACGGAACACTAAAGGAAGGCGCGAAGGTTATATACGTTACGGCAGACAATGCCAAGACTATCACAACCAAAGTGAAGACCGGTACCAAAGACACCAATATCACAGAGTGTGTCGGTTTCCAGAATATCATAGATGCATATCAAAAAGGTTACGACACCACCCCTATCGATTTCCGTATCATTGGTACCATAAAAGCCGCCGACATGGATGCTTTCTCCAGTTCTGCAGAAGGACTACAGATAAAGGGAAAGGGTGCTTATTCCGAGATGAACATAACAATCGAGGGCATAGGCAAGGACGCAACCATCCACGGTTTCGGCTTTCTGATTCGCAACGCCTGCTCCATTGAGTTACGCAACTTCGCCATTATGTGGTGCATGGACGATGCGGTATCAATGGATACAGACAACTCCAACCTATGGATTCATAACCTTGACCTCTTCTATGGCAGGCCGGGAAGTGCGGCAGACCAAAAGAAAGGTGACGGAACATTAGACATAAAAGGAGACTCCAAGTACTCAACACTGTCATACAACCATATGTGGGACAACGGGAAGTCAAGCCTTTGCGGCATGACTTCAGAGTCAGGGCCGAACTATCTGACATACCATCACAACTGGTTTGACCACTCAGACTCCCGTCATCCACGCATCCGTACAATGTCCGTGCATATATACAACAACTACTATGACGGCAACTCAAAATACGGAATAGGCTCAACCACAGGCTCAGACGTATTCGCTGAGAACAACTACTTCCGCAATTGCAAGTACCCGATGCTCACTTCCAAGCAAGGTTCCGACGTACACAACGGAGTAGGCTCAAGCGATGACACCAAAGGTACATTCTCCGGTGAGGCTGGAGGCAGCATAAAAGCCTTCGGAAACGTCATGACCGGCCAACAAAGTTTCGAGCCTTACGTTGCAGCAGACGCCACATACAGCAAGCATTTCGACGCATATATCGTCGCAAACAAGGCAGACCAAGTACCCGCAACGGTTACTTCCCTGCTCGGCGGCAATACATACAGCAACTACGACACGGACCCATCACTGATGTATGCCGACTATAAAGTCGATGCAGCAGACGAAGTCCCTACCATAGTAACAGGCACACTCGGTGCAGGACGATGCCAACACGGTGACTTTTCATGGACATTCGGAGCAAACGAAGACAATAATGCTGAGGTCATACAGGCCCTTTCAGATGCCATCAACGCATATAAATCAACGCTCGTAGGATTCTTCGGCAAGACAATCTCTAACGGAGGAGCATCTGAAGAGCAAGGCGGAAGTTCCGACAGCGGCAACCCCGGTAGCGGTTCTGGCTCCGGTTCAGAAGACAGCGGTGACGACAACACACTTGAAGAAGAACCATACATCGGCACTGCCGACGACTATTTCTACTTCAATGCAGCCAATCAAGCACAGGTCGAAGCATATATTGCCAACGGTACCATAACCCTCGGAAACGGTACAGTGGCAGGCTCAGAGACATCATCATTCACTCCTGACTATGCATACGACGCAGAAGCGAACGGTAAAACATTCTCTTCAACAGTCTACACCGGTGCCCTACAACTTGCCAAAGCATCTGCAGCAGGTGCCACAGATGGCGGTTCCGTAGTGTTCCGCTGCAAGAAAGGCATTACGACCTTCGCCGCATACCTCTACCGCACAGGCTCCGTCTACCTCAATGTGTACACCTCCACCGACAGCGTAAAGTGGACAAAGGTAAGCAATGTAGAAAAAGGTGCAGCGGGAATATGTGAGAAAAACTTCTCTTCTGCTGTCGCAGACACAACACACTGCGTCTTCATCAAGATAGAAAACACTTCCACCGGCGGTCTGAACCTGCAAGGAATCCATATTCTGAACAAGAAAGGCGCAACAGAAAAGGACAAGACCACAGTCGTTCCTACTCCCGACCCCGGCACAGATCCGGACCCGAAGCCAGGCGATTCTACCGGTACAGGTGACACAGATGCAACGGCATTGTATAAGTTCACAGTAAAGGAAATAGTACCGGCAGCAGTTGTCGACGGCGCAACAATGACTTACAGCGAGCCAATAACCACACAAGGCGGAACGTTTGTATTCGGCAATGTCTCCAAAATCGAGGCAGCATCAACAGCCGCCAATGGCTATGGCATAAAACTGGACGGTGATGCCAGCGCTACAAGCAGCAAGTATGTGCTAATCAATCTGACCACACCACTGCAAGCCGGCGACAAGATTGCAATATCATGCTATGCCACTTCCACACCAAGTGCCACCTCTGTATACGGCCTAAGCCTTTATTCAGACATGGCCGGAAGCGCTCTCGCAAGTGTAAACTGTACGAAAAAGAATGTTGAGGAGACCCTGACAATAGACGTTCCGACATCAATGGCAGGACTGAAGACAATATATATCACCCGCAACCCAGCCAAGTCAACATTCTTCACTGGCATAACCATCACCGGGAACAGCACAGGTACAGACAGCATCAAGGCAGAATCAAACGCTGACAACAGCAACATTTACGACATAACAGGGCGTATAGTCATCACAACAACGAAAGGACGACTTTACATAAAGAACCAAAAGACGTTCATAGCCCAATAATATAACAAACACACCCCGTAACTTTTTTTCTATTAAAGTGACCCCATCTGCAACTTTTAGCAGGTGGGGGTTTTTATTGTCATTATGTTAAACCTTCCACAAAACGATGCGTCATAATAACAGAACGTTCACGGTAACAATATTAACAACACCCCCAACAAAAACAAAACTATACTAATATGAAGAAACTTATTTTGGCACTAATGTGCATCAGCATGAGCCTCACAATGTCGGCCCAGCAGAAGAACAACAGAGAAGGACGCCCCAACCAGTCCGCACCATGTGCGATGGGACCACGACAATGCCATTGCGGTATGCCCCAAAGGCCAGGAATGAAGATGAACAAACCCGGCAAAGGCATGAACGACATGGTAGTCAACATGAAGGTTATAAAGTCTCTCGGCCTTGACTCCACAACTGTCAATGCAGTACGAGACCTGAAAAAACAGAAGGCCGACGAGATGCGCGCTATACGTCAGGCCATGAGACCGCAAAAGACAGACGTGAATGCACCTACCGCCGATAAGAACATGAAGGCTGACAAGAAAGACAAGAAGGCCGACAAGAAGAAATTGAAGAAGGGAGAAAAGAACATCGAAAAGAAGAACGAAGCCGTTTCTCCTGATGAAAAGAAGGCACAACGCGAGCAGTTCAGGGCAAAGATGCAAGAGAACAGAGAGAAGATGCAGGCCTGCACAAAGAGTTACCGTGCTGAACTACGCAAAATCCTCGGCGATGAGAAATACATCGAGTATCTCGAAAAACTAACCCAGCAGCCGAAGATGCAAAAGAACATCCACAAGCCACAGCCACGTCACAACCGCGGCGGCAGAATGTAAGACAGCCAACACGTGCCAACCACCAGCTAAGGAATAACACACACATACGAAAGACATAGTATTCAGCAGACGAAAGGTACAAAGATTTTTGGGATAATGACACCCCTACCTCACCAAGGACTCTCCGACACAACGGATATTTCCACGAGGTAGGGGATTTTTGTGCTTCCTCCTCAGCGTACTATCTACCCGACCGAAACATTTGCGTATTCAAAAAAAACTTCATACCTTTGCAACAGAGATATCCTTCAAATATAAAACACAAGATTATACAGGTCCGGAGCCTCTGTACAAGATAAAGAAAAAGGAACAACAAACAAGCCACAAGAATGAAAAAGATATGCTATATCATAGCGATGCGCACAGAAGCACGCCCTCTGACAGACCACTTCGGCCTGCAACACTCACCAGATTTCTTCGCCCCCCTACCCTGCCAGTTATACCATGGCACAGTGGGCGGCAGTGAACTGTACGTGGTGCAGAACGGAGTACAACACGACCGTGACCTGATAGGATGCGAAGCCGCCGCCGTGACAACCATGGCAGCGATAGAACGCCTGAAACCCGACATCATAATCAGCAGCGGAACGTGCGGCGGATGGCAACGTTACGGTGCAGAGGTAGGACGCGTATATCTCGGTGACGGCGTAATGTTCCATGACCGCCGTGTACCAGGCGACAATTTATGGGCTACACAGGGACTGGGCAACTATCCCGTATGGGACGGAACTGCGGCCTTGGCACAACAGTTAGGCATGATGACAGGAAAGGTTACAACCGGCTCTTCGTTCGACATGAAGGAAGAAGAAGAAGCCGTCATTGACGAAAACGGCGGACGGTTGAAAGAAATGGAAGGAGCAGCCGTAGGGTTCGTGTGCAGTCTTTTCCATGTACCGTCACTATTTGTAAAAGCGGTGACAAACCTGCGCGACAAGGATGACGACGACATGGAAACATTCCACGACAATCTGCGCCATGCCTCAGAGGAACTGCTGAAAGCAAATATCCGCATCATGAAAATCCTTACAGAACAAGAAGTTACAGCAGACGGTCAATAATCCATCAGCCCTGCCTCCGCAAATGTGCCCAAATCACACCGTAAACAAGGCCTAATCACACAGTGAAAGTGGCCTGATTACAATGTAATTTGGGCACAATTACATAGACCCTACAAAAACTTCAAGATGTCCGGTATATCATTTACGCCACCAACAGCCAACAAACAGAACGTCACAATCAAACACATAATCCCCGACAGTCTAACAAAAGACTGTCTGGGATTATGTTTATCCATACGATTACACCCGTCAATGTCCAGAGAATGCAGCAATCCAAGCGTCTGCCATGCGTCTGTGTCCTGCAGGGGAGGGGTGTATTCCGTCCCATATCCAATAAGAAGCGGGTACAGATGGGTATGTATCACTTAGCGACTTGAACATTTTGGCATAGTCAACAACAGTTGCACCGCAGTCAATGCCTATCTGCCTGATACGCCGGCACATCTCATTGACAAGGCTGTCACGCATGGCATAGTCACTTCTTCCACCCACTTTCCCGACTTTAGCCACAAAAGGGGTACCGAGAAGTATCACAAGCTGCGGGTTAGACTGCCTGCTTCTGGAAACCAGCAGCCGGTAATTCCTTTCCCAACCATCCATATCGAAAGGCTTCGTTATAGTGCCTTGCGCTATGGAATCCAGATAATAAAGCACATCGTTTGTACCTTCAAGCAATGACAGCACATCCGGATGCAGACTTTCCGCGTCTGCCTGCCAGCGGTTGGACAGCCTGCTGATGTCATCACCGCTAATACCCCGGTTATAGAACTTATAACCTTTCTCCGGATACCGGCTTTGCAATTCGGAAGCACACAGCATCATGTAACTGTGTCCATATATATGGTTCAAGTCCCAATGGTTGCGCTTGTCCGACGACCTTGCGCTTCCCCCGCTGTTCCCCCATCCGCCATCAGTCACTGAGTCTCCTATGAACAGTATACGCTGCGCACTGACGGCACGGCTTCCTGCTATGATGCAGAATACCATCATGAGCATTATTATTGAGAATTTGGTTCTTTTCATTTTTATAGAGTATTGCCTTTTTGTTCAGAAGCCGCATTACGGAATCCTGCCTTTGCTGTTTCTTTTCTGTTGCTCAGTATTAAAATATATGTGTGCTACGTCCCATGCAGAATGTCTGACAATCAGAAACGCTTTCTGCTGACAGCCTTCTTCTTCGCTGACGTAAGTTTTGCGGCGGTTGCAGGAATGACATTTCCTCCGTAGATTTTGCCTGCTGTAGCCTTGAAATCATCAAGACCGGTAGTGACCGAAGTCACATCAAAGGTATAAGTCTGGTCAGCACATTCGGTAAATATCCACTGACAATTTTGGCTCTCTTGCACAAACGAAGTCAGTTCCGTACGGTTCGCCCCACCATAGGCACTGAGGAAGTTGGACGTGTTGGTGGAAGAAGGGTCACCCTTGATGAGGTATGTGCCAACCACTGTGCCAATTGTACTTACTCCTGCCAGCTGATAGGCATTCGTTGCCGATGCTGTCCAGTAGGAATCATTCTTGCCGGCCTTTGCAACGACAAATGATTTGGATGACGGATTGTACAGATATGCTCTACCCTTGTCTCCGTCTATGATGAGCGAGAAGACACATGTACGGTCGCAGATGCTTTTTCTTTCAAGGGTACCGTTGCCCGATACAGACATATAGATGTTGCCTGACGACATGTTTCCAGACTTGATGTAATAATTGCGGCATGACACATTCGGAACACCCGGATTGGCATTTTGGAATTCCTGTATAGCGGCCTTCAGCCTGTTGGATGCAGACACCAGTTCCGGCTCATAGAAACCGTCCTTTGCCTGTCTTGCAACAGTCATGGCCTTTTCCATAGCCTGTCTGCCGTTTGCATAATACTGGTTGTTGTATAGGATTGCGGCATCGTTGTATATTGATACGAATTTCGCCTGTAAGGCAGTGATAGCAGCAAGTGTCAGAGGGTGGACGTCAGTCTGCACACCACCTTTATATAAAGCCACTGTGATTTTTGCACTTCCTTTAGGAATAGCGTTCATGGCAGTGAGCGGCACGTTGTATGACGAATATGGTTTTATCTTGCCCACAGTTCCTGTTGCAAGGACTGTGCCATTTGAAGCCAATACCTTAAGGGAGATACCGTCTTCAGAGTCAGACAATCCGTAGTTGTCAACCCTTACGCTGGTCAACATACCGTCTGCATCTATTTTCGGCAACACAGGAGAGAGGTATGCCGGTGACTAGTTGTAGTATGGCAGGCGCGCATATCCGTAGCATAAACTGCCAGCCTTGGCTGTAGGGGTGTTTGGATTGATATAGGTGCTGGCGTAATTGCCCAATAATTTTGGTGCGAACTCATCATCCTTGATGCCTGTATCCTTACCGTTGAATACGAGAACAAGATTGGATTCCTTGTCAGTCTTGTATGACTCTACAGTGGCTCCACCACCTTTGTTCACAATAGCATAACTGCCGAATCTGAGAGAGGGTATATTCAGGTCTTTCTTCGGGTTAAAACCTTCTTCCTTATAGATTATGACCTTTATTTTTTGTGTGGCAGTTGTAATCTTTTCACTGTTGAGTACAGCCATGCGCAAGCCCGGATTCAGCGGCATGGCAATGTTCTTTGACGAGTGATTGTCGTTGGCAAGGTCTGTACCCTTGATGGTATCAATGACAGCCATGTTCAGTTGTATGGCGCGGCCGTATTTGTCTTGGAAGACACGTGCACGCTCATATTTGTACCATTTCTCCTGTTCCCCGTCCGGGTGCCACGCAATGTTGATGTCGTATGCAACGCCATCTTCCGCCACCCAATGGAAACCATCGGCCGAACGACTGTAATATGCGATGCGGGCCTGCCAGTCGTTGACTATCATGTGGTATTGGAATTCATCCTTCCACACCACAGGGTCCTCGAAAGTGCGTCCTCCCCCGTTAGGATAGCATGACACTCCCTTCACCTGAGCGTACTCTTTCATTCCGTCACGGCTTATCCATATTCCACCACCTCGGCACATACATAGCATACTGCTGTCAGGACGCTGGGCGAATGTCCAGTTGGAATATGTCGTGGTGCTGCCTGTCAGCAGGGCACGGTCACGTAGGTTGTAAGGCATCTGTTCAAATTTCCATGGCCCGTTCAGAGACTTTGAAACGTGCCTCCAGCATGCTCTGTTGCCAATGAGGGAATAGACCACATACGTACCATCCTTGGCACGGTAAACCTCTGGGTTGTGTCCGGCACCGATGTCTACCGGATTGGTGAAAGGACCATGTGGCGTTTTTGACGTGAAATGATAGATGTGGGAGTTTGACCAATATGAAAATGCACGGTTTATGCCATCCCATCCTGCTACGAACTGGTGGTATAGTCCGTCATCTCCATGATAAACGTTACCTCCCCATATATTCATTCCATCGACCTCTATGCCGTTGTCTATGTATCTGTTTTGCACATCAGCGGCTCCCCATACTTTTTTTGCAGGGTTTTCTGCCCGTAGTGTCTTTGGCGTTGTCTTGCCAATCATCGGCAGTATGCGGTCACGGAACTGACCACCTGCGACAAAAGACTGGGCATTGGTACAAAGTGTGAAGATGAACATCATCACAGAAAGAAGAAGTTGTTTTCTCATTTGTCTTGATTGTTTTTGTTAGTAGTGGGTGCAAAGGTACTAACTTGTTGTATATCAGACTTGCCCGTTTTTCTCAATCGTATGCGTTATTTTCTCAAAATAGAGAAAACCTATATTATTTTAACCTCAAAACAGTTAGGGACTCTCATGTGTCATGGTTACAGTATGGGAGTATCTGGCTTTATCTTATGTCACCAGGATTCATTCCAAACATATCCTTGAAACGGCGGGTAAAGTTACTTACGGAGGCGAAACCTGTAATTGTTGCCACTTGTTGCACGGACATGTCCTTGTTGTCACGTAGCATTTCCTCCGCGTGTTTAAGTCGGATGGAGCGCATAAAGGCAAGAGGCTTCTGCCCTGTTGTATCGGCAAACATACGATACAGTGTCGCCCTGCTCATGCAGAGGTCGCCTGCAAACTGCGTTACGTCGTAATCACTGTCGTCAAGGTGTTGCTCCACCATCGACACCGCTTTGGCAATGAACTCACGATCGGCCTCATTGGTGGTGATGGTTTCTGACAGTGTGTTGACGTTCTGCGTACGGTCACGGAGGAAAGTGTCAAGACGTTCTTGCAGTTCTGACAGTTTCCGGCGTGTATTCCGGAACTTGATGTAGCAACGTTCAATGGTGATGACGATGCCGACACATAGTATAATATATATGGTGTATGCCCACCATGTCTCCCACCACGCAGGAAGACGGTGAAGCATGAAACTTGCTGACCCTCCATATTGGCAGTCTGTACCGGTAGTCCTCACGTCAATAGAGTAGTCACCCTTATGAAGTTTGATAAAAGAAATGTGGTTGTCGCCAATTGGAAGTTTGTGCCATTCACCGCCGTTGATGCGGTAAGAGAAGACTATGTCACCGGCATTGACATGGTCAAACGTGGAAAAAAATAAGGAGACACTTGTCGCTGATGAGGGTATCTCTACCTCATTGGTGTTAGGGGGCATCGGATGGGCAATGTCATCAATAACGGTATTTGTCAGGGATATGCGTACTTTGGGATGTTGCCAATGCGCATTGGCACTGATGGATATATTCCCGTCTGTGCCGTAAATGACGATATTGTCGTCTTGTATCGTTATGTTCTCAAACTTGTTTATCCCCACCATCGGGTTTTTGGAGGTGAAGAAGTTGCACAGATGTGTGTGTATGTCATACGTCTTGACCTCCCTGTCTGTAAGAATCCATAACCTTCCGTACCTGTCAGAGGCAATGCCATTCACGGGATCACTGTTCGCTATACTTGCAACTTCATCAAGAATCAGTTTCCTCTGTCTGGCATCGTATCGCCATATTTCCCCATGCCATCCTCCTATCCATACGGAACCGTCTTTCGCTATGGTAAGTGTTTTGCTTTCACCGCCCTTGACAAGTGATGTCACTGTTCCGTTTCCCTTGCATAAGGCAAGTGCATCATGGGCGGAAATGAAATAAGCCCCACCTGCATTGCATGGCACTATCTGACGGATATTGCTCAATCCGTCAATCCGATGCAATGTCTGCCCACTGTAAATGTCACTTATTGTTATGCCGTCAGAATCTCCTTTATATAACAATCCTGTACGGTCTGTTGCCCGCTTCATGCCTTTCACGTCATAAACGGTATGTGATGGAATCTTCCGGATGGCGGATTCCCTTGCTGGCACGATGTATGGCTGCGAGTTTTCTATACCCCATTGCCTGCCGTATCTGTCCGTCATAACAGATGATTGTCTTGGCAAAGCGCCATGAATGGATGCAGGTGTGGCCATTATCCGCTTTCCGTTCTTGCCGAATCTGCATAACCCACTGCCTGTCATGGCCACAATGTCCCCATTGGAAGCAAGCGATATTGATGTCACTTTGCCTCTGGCAACTGTCGTATCCAACGGTATGATGGTGTAATCAGCTTTCCTCAGCAGGTAAATGTTCTCACGCGTGCCAAAGCAGATGTCTCCGTTTGCGGTCTCACAAACGCTGAGTACGCCATTGCTGTGTCCCATCCGATGGGTGTTGGCTCTGTCATTGCGGAATATATCCACCTGATAACCATTGTCACGGCATAGCCCGCCTTCCGTCGTTGCATACCATATATACCCTTCTTTGTCTTGGATTACGGCGTTGATGCCTACCAAAGGAATCTGTTCCCATGTGCGTAGCGACATTCTTTGGGAGAAAACACAAAGACATAGTGATGTTGATACACAACACAAGAGTAGTTTACAGACAATTTTATTCATGAACATACCGGCCTTTTTCCTTTACCTGTTCTGCGCTCCGTAACCGATTCTGCGCTTCTGGAAGTCCGCCGCACGCCGTTCTGAGTCAGGAGACAGTTTGCCTTTGATATACTTTTCCATCATCAGGGCACCTATCGGCACACCATAGTCAGCACCGAAACCACCGTTTTCTACATATACGGCAATGGCGATTTTCGGGTTATCCATCGGTGCAAAGCCCATAAACACGGAGTGGTCCTGCCCGCGGTTCTGCGCTGTACCGGTCTTGCCGCATACAAGGTAGTCTGCACGGTTGGCAGCTTTACACGTACCTTTGATAACAGATGAACGCATTCCGGCCACAACCCAGTTGTATGCCGCACGCGATGCAAGGGTATAGTGCTTTTTCGTATAGGTTGTATCCAGTGGTTCTCCCTCCACTTTCTTAACTACATGAGGCTTGATGTAGTAGCCGCGGTTGGCTATTGTCGCACCAAGGTTTGCTATCTGCAATGGTGTCAGGTTGACTTCGCCCTGACCTATGGATATGGAAATGACAGTAAGGCCATTCCATGACCCCTTATAGGCATTGTCATAGTAATCTCCGTTAGGTATAAGTCCACGCTTTTCGCCTGGTAAGTCGATGCCAAGTTTGTAGCCGAAGCCCATGGAAACCATGTAGTCGCGCCAACGGTTCATCGCATTGATAGGCTTGCCGTACTTGCTGCGGTTGCCAATCATATAGTAAAGCCCCCAGCAGAAGTATGCATTGCACGATGTGGACAGTGCATCAACGACAGCAACAGGTGAACTGTGTCCGTGGCATCCTACGTGCAGTCCGCGGTAATAGAAGCCGTGATAACACGGGAAAGCGGTGTGCGGAGTTATGACTCCCTCTGTAAGATATGTCAGAGCCTGGCTCGTCTTGAACGTGGAACCAGGAGGATACTGCCCCATTATGCTCCGATTGAGCAACGGTTTCCATGTGTTGCGCTGTAAGGCGAGGTGGTTCTTTCCGCGTTTGCGTCCTGTCATGATGCGAGGGTCATAACTTGGCGACGACACCATGCACAGTACTTCACCCGTAGATGGCTCTATTGCCACGATGCTACCTATCTTTCCCTCTAACAGTCTTTCGCCGAGAGCCTGTAATTCCATGTCAATTGACAGGGTAAGGGACTTGCCTGGCACCGGTCTCTTGTCCAGTTTGCCCTTCTGATACCGTCCTTTTATACGGCCGTGGGCATCCCGCAACAGTATCTGCATGCCCTTTACTCCGCGCAGTTCCTTTTCATAATAGCGTTCTACACCCAGTTTGCCGATATAGTCACCACGCATATAGTAGTCGTCTTCATCTATGTCACCCTGTGAAACCTCCGCTACATCACCAAGAACGTGTGCCGCATAAGGATACTGATACTGCCGTATGGTGCGGCGTTGCACATAGAATCCCGGGAAACGGAAGTTCTTTTCACGGAACACTGAGAAGTCAATATCATCCAATTGCGTCATGAACACCTGCTGGGTGAACCGGGAATAACCGGGATTCTTGTTGCGGTCCTTTATGTCCGCCATTCGTTTGTCATAGTATTCCCTTTTTATTCCGAGGGCTTCGCACAGCTCCAGAGTGTCAATGCGCCCTTTGGCCTCGTTCATCACCACCATTATGTCGTACGATGGCTGGTTATATACAAGTAGTTTCTTGTTCCTGTCGTATATGATGCCACGCGCCGGGTACTCCACTTTCTTAAGGAAAGCATTGGAATCGGCACTTTTCCGGTAATCGTCACTCATGATTTGGAGCATGAAAAGACGTACGATATATATCACTACAATACATATCGCTATGCCGCTTATAACGTTCCGTCTATTTGATATTTCTGGAATCATGACCTGCGCAGGCTGTCAATGGTGAGGATAAGTGCGAGAGTAAGAACAAGACTGCCTGCAAGAGACTCTATCCACAGCAGCCAATGCGTGAATGAAAACGCCTCAAGCGAGAAAAAAGTAAAGCAGAAGATGAGTGTAAGGAAAGAGGCATAAGACAGGTATTTGCCGAAACCCATACTTGATACGGACGGGCGGAAATCGGCATCGTCTTCCTTTCTAAGGTAGAGTTCAAGCAAAGTAGGCTGCAAGAACCCCACAAATGTCAGTGATGCGGCCGCAAGTCCGGGGGTATTGGTGAACATATCCATTGCCAGTCCCATAAGAAAACACAGCGACAACTGCGCCCATCGGGGATAACCACGTTGGAACAGTAACGGCAGATAGGCATACAGCAATGGCGTTGCCACACCGAATATATGTATATGGTTAAGGAACAGTGCCTGTACAAGGCTGAAAACTATGATGAGTAGGATATATTGCATGGATTGGAAGTTAAGCGACCGAACATAGACACCATTGTCTAATTCTTGTTTTTGTACAGTGAATCCTGTGCAGCCCGTAGCACATCAAGCTGTTCCCGCATTGCGGTATTGTCTATAACATATACGTCACGCAGGTTTGCAAAGTCGGTATAGAGCTGCACCTGCAGCCTGTATGACACGCCATCTGTAGAGTTGAACACATGAAGTATCTTGCCAACCGCCACGCCTTCAGGGAAAACGGAAGAGTATCCGGACGTCACCACACGTTCATATAGTTTGAAACGCGCATGACGTGGTATGTCATCAACGTATGCAAGGTTAGACAAACCGCCATCCCAGTGCAGATATCCGAAGTAACCGCGGCGTTCTATCTTGCAGCTTATGCTTGACTGGCTGGACAAAGCGGGTATGACGACAGAATAATGAGGTCCCACCAGATATACTATACCGACCACACCGTGCCCGGAAATGACCCCCATATCCTTGCGCACACCGTCTGCCTCCCCCTTGTTTATGGTGAGAAGGTTATCCTTATTATGGACACAGTTGGACACAACTTTAGCCCCAATCAGTCTGTATGGTACAGGATTCTTCAATGATGCCATTGTCGTTGAGTCCATACCATCATGTTCCAGAGCATTGGAAAGGTTTTTCACCTGCTGTTCCAGGTAGATATTACGGCGCGACAATTGCTCGTTGAGTCTCGTCAGTGCGAAGAACGACTGTATTTTCGCTTCGCCCTCATACACCTCTCCGGCCATACTGTTGGCGGTAGAGACCCACACCGAACCTTGATAACTGTTATAACTGAACAGCAGTACCATGCTCACCGCCTCCAAAATGATGAAGACAAACCAATGATAGTGTGAAATTATGAAATCAATGAGGTTACGCATAAGGAAGAATAACCGCTCCGTCCCTCCTCTGTGTGGGAGGGGGAACCGAGCGGGCTGTTATTGTTTTCTTTAATTGCCGAATTAAAAGAGACGCACTTACCATGCGTCTCTTCTGGCTATCTCATCAGGAAAGAGAAACGGCCGATGTTCTTCAGTGCCACGCCGGCACCCTTAGCCACACTGCGTAATGGATCTTCCGCAATGTGGAACGGTATGCCTATTTTTGCCTGCAAGCGTCGATCAAGGCCGCGTAGCAATGCGCCGCCTCCGCTAAGATATATGCCGTTCTTTACGATATCGGCATAAAGTTCTGGCGGAGTATTCTCCAATGCAGACAGAACAGCATTTTCTACCTTCGCTACAGTCTTGTCAATGCAGTGCGCTATCTCCTGATAGCACACCGGCACCTCCATAGGCAGCGCAGTAATGCGGTTCGGGCCATGCACGATGTAGTCTTCGGGAGCCTCGTCTCCTAGGTCGGTGAGGGCGGAGCCTACATTTATTTTTATTCTCTCAGCCATACGTTCAGAAACCTTCACGTTGTGCTGACGAGCCATATATTCCTGAATGTCAGAAGTCAGTTCGTCACCTGCCACACGGATAGAGTTATTACTTACAATGCCACCAAGGGATATTACGGCGATTTCCGTAGACCCGCCGCCAATGTCAACAATCATATTGCCCTCCGGTGCCTCCACATCTATGCCGATACCCACGGCAGCTGCCATCGGTTCGAAGATAAGATATACATCACGTCCATCCGCATGTTCGGCAGAATCACGCACAGCGCGCAGTTCAACTTCTGTAGAACCGGAAGGCACACCGATGACCATACGCAGTGAAGGCGAGAACAAGTGCCGTCCTGTCTGGACCATCTTGATAAGGCCGCGCATCATCATCTCACACGCAGAGAAGTCTGCAATGACACCATCACGTAACGGCCGCACCGTCTTGATACGGTCATTGGTCTTCTCGTACATGCTCTTTGCACGCTCACCCACAGCAATCATCTGATTGGTGTCACGGTCAATGGCAACGACAGAAGGCTGATCCACCACAATCTTGTCGTCTGACATGATAATGGTGTTTGCCGTGCCGAGATCCATTGCTATCTCTTGTACGAAGGAAAAAAAACCCATATAACTTATGCTTAATATTTAGGAAGGCAGGGCATGGCACGGAAAAGTCATCTGCAGGCATAATATATGCCGCGTCAGCTCCCCTTGCATCCGGCACCTTCCGGTTGTTACTTGTTGGTTTTCTCAAACCAAGCGTTGATGGCAGTATCGTAGTGTGAGCTTACGCCAAAAGCACGTGTAGCAAACATACGGCGCTCTTCAATGTCAGTCTCGGCACCCCTTTTGTTCAAGATATCAAGGAGCACACCGTACTCTGCCTTGGAAGGCACAATCACAACATCCTTGAAGTTCTTTGCTCCGGCACGAATCAGCGAGATTCCGCCAATGTCTATCTTCTCTATAATGTCCGCTTCGCTGGCACCACCTGCTACAGTCTGCTCGAAAGGATATAGGTCTACAATTACAAGGTCTATCTCCGGTATCTCATATTTCGCCATTTGGTCAAGGTCACCCTGCAACTCTCTGCGTCCAAGTATGCCTCCGAATATTTTCGGGTGCAGCGTCTTCACGCGACCGCCGAGTATAGAAGGGTATGTGGTAACATTCTCTACAGCCTCACACTCGAAGCCAAGAGATTCTATAAACTTTTGTGTACCACCGGTAGAGAGGAACTTCACCCCCTCTGAATCCAACTTCTTAAGCAACTCATCAAGGCCATCCTTATGGAAGACACTGACGAGAGCCGTCTTGATTTTCTTTGTTTCTGCCATTGTCGTAATATGATAAATATTAGAGATTTAGCGGTTTGGCGGATTGGGAGTGTGGCTATTCCAAGTCAGGCTGACACTACAGCAAAACGACCGGATAACCAAACCACGGGATAACCAAACCACTATTTTGGCTGCAAAGTTAGTAAAAAATCAGTAATGCACAAAATTTTTACACCTTAATTAATTATATTGGCGTAAAACTTGACCTATTTATTGTCCGTTACCGATAAAAGTGTTACCTTTGCAACACTAAACAACTCACCTTAACCTATGCTGAGACTCCCACCTCTTGCCGGTCGTGTGGCAGTGATGCTGTTACTGTTGCTTATGGCAGCCGCACCATCATTCAGCCAGCAGAAAGGCAAGGCATCCTATTATTCACGCCGGTCAAACGGCAACCGCACCAGTAGCGGTACACGACTCAACAACGATTCCCTTGTATGTGCCCATCGCACACACCCGTTCGGAACCCTGCTTGACGTGAAGAACCCAGCCAGCGGCAAGCAGGTTGTGGTTAAAGTAATAGACCGTGGGCCTCATACGCGTGGACGCGTGATTGACTTGTCATTCGAGGCGGCACGCAGGCTCGGCATCCTCGCGGCAGGAGTGGCGCTGGTGGAGGTTTCCGTGCATGAAGATTTCCACGTCCCATTCAAGATAAGGGAAGAACCACACCCCGAGCTTGAACTTGAGTTGCCTGCTCCAGAGGAGGATTTCGGAATAAAACCGGAATGGCAGCGCGACAGGGAAAAGAAAGAAAAGGCCGAAACAAAACACACGATTGCCACGGCCAAGCATCACACTGCCAAGGCTGAAACGCCCAAGACGAAAGAGCATTCTAAAAACAAACAACAACAATGACCCTGCCATATACAGGCAGTCAGGACCACCCTCACTTCCGGAAAGGCAGAGAAGGGTCTTAACACAATACAAATGAAAGAGTACAACGACGCCGAACTGGCGCAGATACTTGACAAAGACATATTCCATAAAATATCAGCCGCGGCAGACGAACTGCGGCTTGAGTGCTATGTCGTGGGCGGATACGTCCGCGACATTTTTCTTGAGCGTCCCTCAGACGACATCGACTGTGTTGTCGTAGGCTCCGGCATCACCGTGGCACGCAGACTGGCAGCCATGCTCGGCAAGCGCGCACACCTTTCCGTGTTCAAGAATTTCGGCACAGCACAGGTAAAGTATTACCCTCCGGGAGTGCGCTACAACCCTGACGCCCCAGACGAAGGGGCAGTGGAAGTGGAATTCGTGGGCGCGCGCCGTGAGAGCTACAGCCACGATTCGCGCAAGCCTATTGTGGAGGACGGGACGCTGGAAGACGACCAGAACCGCCGCGACTTCACCATCAACGCCATGGCCATCTGCCTCAACAAGTCAAGGTTCGGGCAACTCATAGACCCTTTTGGAGGATTGGACGACCTGTACTACGGCATAATACGGACACCGCTTGACCCCGACATCACTTTCAGTGACGACCCTCTGCGTATGCTCCGCTGCATACGTTTCGCCACAAGGCTCAAATTCATGATAGAGGACGAGACGTTCGATGCACTCGGGCGCAATGCCGACAGACTGAAAATCATCAGTGCGGAGCGCATCAGCGAGGAGCTGAACAAGATTATCCTCACCTGCACTCCATCGCGTGGTTTCGTGGACTTGCAACGTGCCGGACTGCTGGAGAAATTCCTTCCGGAACTCGCCTTGATGGATATGGTAGAGACACGTAACGGCAAAGCGCACAAAAACAACTTCTTCCATACGCTTGAAGTGCTTGACAATGTTGCCGGAACCAGCAACAGCCTTTGGCTGAGGTGGGCAGCATTGCTCCACGACATAGGCAAGCCGAAGAGCAAACGCTGGGACAACCTGCAAGGGTGGACATTCCATGCCCACAACATAATCGGTGCGAAGATGGTGGCATCGATATTCCGCCGACTCAAACTGCCGTTGGACATGAAGCTGAAGTACGTGGAGAAGATGGTAGACATGCACATGCGCCCCATCGCCATTGCCGACAACGAAGTGACCGACAGTGCCGTGCGACGCCTCGTGAACGATGCCGGCGACGACATCGACGACCTCATGCTGCTGTGCGAGGCCGACATAACCAGCAAGAACCATGTACGCAAGCAACGCTTCCTGGAGAACTACCAACTGGTGCGCGAGAAGATAGAAGACCTCAAGCAGCGCGACTTCAAACGCCTGCTACAGCCTGTCATTGACGGCAACGAGATAATGGAGATATTCAACCTGAAGCCTTCACGCGAGGTGGGCGAACTGAAAAAGTATCTAAAAGATGCCGTTCTCGACAATAAAGTGGAGAACGAACGCGAGCCTCTTATGCAACTTTTAATGCTGAAAGCCAAGGAGATGGGCATCGGCCAGAACTGATAGCCTAAGCAAAGACAAAGTGCCGGCAAGTAAAAGTACCCAAATAGCAGTGTAATTGCATTGAGATTACATTGCTATTTGGGCACTTTCACAGTGTAATTTGGGCCCTTTTGTTTTCAAATGCCGTACAGGTGTTTTCCAATGGGATGCCATTCGCCTTGCAGACACGGTTTTTCTGTCCACAGACTATGCGGACACAGCACATTTCCGGAGTGCATGCAATCGGTAAACAAAAATCAGATTATGGAGTAAAAAAAGACTTGCAAACGACGGGTACGTATTTTAT
>CAZPNC010000030.1:0-25022 GCA_964587945.1 uncultured Prevotella sp.
ATGAGGTAAAAAGATAAAGGATAAAAGTCTTGACACAGTTCTATTTACACAACCTGTGATTGTGGTTCTGTTCCGGTATTTGTATTGCCGGAACAGACACAATGATGGGGCAACTCTTTGGAGGCGGTTTCCATGTTCTTGCATGGGGGCTTTGTGAAAGAGCCCTGATTACTCAATGAAAGTGCCCAAATTACATTGTAAAAGCGTTGTGTTTACAGTGTAATTTGGGCACTTTCGTGAAAGGCTGTGAAACAGCTCTTTCGTAGGATTATTGTGTTTCTGCGTATTGTGACATCATCTGCTTGATGGCTTTGGTGCGTTCTGGACTTAAATCCTTGACACCTTCGAGAGGGTAGGGGATGCCCAGTTTCTTGTATTTGTATGCACCGAGGGTGTGGTAAGGCAGTATCTCTATCTTCTTGACAACGGAATATCGTGCGATATGTTCGCCCAGACGGTGCAGCCACTCGTCATTGTCCGTAAGACCTGGTACCACTACGTGGCGAATCCATGTTGTGATGCCATGCTCCTGCAATATGTCGAGGAAGCGGAGATTGTTCTTTTGTGGCACTCCTGTGAGTTTTTGGTACAGTTGTGCATCCATGGTCTTGATGTCAAGGAGTGCCAGGTCCGTGTGTTCAAGGGCTTCCATTGCGTGAGGTGTGCAGAAATATCCGCTTGTGTCGAGTGCGGTGTGTAGTCCCTCCTCATGGCAGAGGCGGAAGTATTCCGTCACAAATTCGGCCTGAAGCAGTGGTTCTCCGCCTGAAAGAGTCACGCCTCCTTTGTTGATGTAGTTGTAGTAGCGCATGGCTTCATCACGCAGTTGTGACGGAGTCATCTCGTACTGGCACTTGCCATTGGGGTTCCACGTGTCTGGATTGTGGCAGAACTGGCAGCGTAGCGGGCAGCCTTGCATGAAGGCAACGAACCTTATGCCTGGTCCGTCAACGGTGCCGAAGGATTCAAGAGAGTGTATTTTGCCGGTCATAGGTGTGGGGATAAGGAACTAAAAGCAAAAAAGACAAAAATAATGATTACGAAAAGGGATGCTTATGTTTATTCTTTGGTGAAAGGTTATAAGTTACCCTGTTGTGTAATCATTATTTTTGTCTTTATGTTTTTTGTTCCGAATTGGACAAAGTATTTGTTACATACAACTGTTTATTGTACGTGAGAGAACGTCAAGTTGCTGTTCGCGTGTCAGCTTTACGAAGTTTACAGCGTAGCCACTGACACGTATTGTGAGTTGTGGATACTTCTCTGGATGTTCCATAGCATCAACAAGCAACTGGTGGTCGAACACGTTGACGTTGAGATGTTGCCCTCCGTCTGGAGTAAAGTAACCATCCATCAGGTCAACAAGGTTTGTTGACTGTGCTTCGCGTTCCTTTCCGAGAGCGGAAGGAGCAACGGCGAAGGTGTATGATATGCCGTCCTTTGCATGGTGGAATGGCAGTTTTGCTACGGAAGCAAGTGCTGCTACGGCCCCTTTTATGTCGCGGGCATTCATTGGGTTCGCTCCAGGAGCGAAAGGAACGCCTTTCTTTCTGCCGTCCGGTGTTGCACCGGTGTTGCGGCCATATACCACGTTGGATGTGATGGTCAACAGACTTTGTGTCGGGATGGCATCACGGTAGGTACGGTGTTGGCGCAGATACTCCATGAATTTCTCTGTCAGCATTATTGCAATATTGTCTGTTTCATCGCAGTTGTTGCCGAAAGGTACATACTCGCCATCCTCTATTTTGTAGTCAACGGCAAGTCCGTTTTCATCACGTACGATGCGGATTTTGCAGTGCTTCATTGCTGCTATGGAGTCGGTTACGATGGAAAGACCGGCTATGCCAGTAGCGCGTGTGCGCTCAATGTCACCATCGTGGAGTGCCATCTCAAAAGCCTCATAGTTGTACTTGTCGTGCATGTGGTGGATAATCTTCAACGCATTGACGTAAGTCTTGGCCAACCAGCGCATCATAGCCTCGAAACGTGGCCAGAATTCCTCAAAGGTGAGGTAGTCGCCTTCTATCGGTGCAAAGCCTGGTGCGACCTGTTTGCCTGTCATTTCATCGCGGCCTCCGTTTATAGCGTAGAGCATACACTTGGCGAGGTTGGCGCGTGCGCCGAAGAACTGCATCTGTTTGCCTATCTTCATAGGGCTTACGCAGCAGGCAATGCCGTAGTCATCACCAAGTTCCGGACGCATGAGGTCGTCGTTTTCGTATTGTATTGCGCTGGTATCCATAGATACTTTGGCGCAGAATTTCTTCCATGTCTCTGGCAGGCGTGAACTCCATAGCACTGTGAGGTTGGGCTCTGGAGACGGTCCCATATTGTAAAGGGTGTGCAGAAGGCGGTAGTCTGTCTTCGTTACCATGGAGCGTCCGTCAATACCCATGCCTGAAAGGGAGGTCGTAGCCCATATAGGGTCACCGCTGAAAAGGTCGTTATATTCCGGAGTACGGAGGAAACGGACGATGCGGAGTTTCATTACCATTTGGTCAATCATCTCCTGTGCCTCGGCTTCTGTGATTACTCCGTTCTTTAGATCGCGCTGGATGAATATATCAAGGAATGCAGATACGCGGCCAAGTGACATTGCTGCACCGTCCTGGTCTTTTACTGCGCCGAGGTAGCCGAAGTATGTCCACTGTATGGCTTCACGTGCATTGGTGGCGGGTTTGGTTACGTCGAAGCCGTAAGCGGCACACATACGTTCAAAGTCTTTGAGCGCATTGACCTGGTCTGTAATCTCTTCACGGCAGCGTACTATCTCCTCTGTGAATTCCTGTATGTCGATACGCTTATGGAAACGTTTCTTCTCTTCAATGAGGTTCTGTGTACCATAGAGCGCAATACGGCGGTAATCGCCGATGATTCGGCCGCGGCCGTAAGCGTCAGGCAGGCCGGTAATGATATGAGCGTGGCGTGCTGCCTTTATGTCATCGTTGTATGCAGAGAACACTCCTTCGTTATGTGTCTTGCGATATTTTGTGTATATTTCCTTGGTTACAGGGTCAAGGTCGTAGCCATAAGCCATTAACGCAGCCTGGACCATGCGTATTCCGCCCTTTGGAAAGATGCCTCTCTTCAGTGGAGCGTCTGTTTGCAGACCTACAATGACCTCATTCTCTTTGTCAATGTAGCCTGCGCCGTATGTATCAAGGCTCTGTGGTAGTCTTGTTTCCGCATCATATACACCCTTTTCACGTTCAACCTCGAACATCTTTGTGAGGATTCCCCACAGCTTTTCGGTCTTTTCTGATGGTCCGACAAGGAAACTTTCGTCCCCGTTGTAAGGCTCATAGTTGTGCTGGATGAAGTCGCGGACATCGATTTCACGTTTCCATGATGTACCTTTGAAGTCACTCTGTAGATTCTGAAATTCCATAAATGTTGTGTTATCTTTGCATTGTTAAAAAATGAGAATGCAAAGGTACTGCTTTCTTTCGATATACACAACATTTCGATATGTTGTTTTTCGTTATAGTATCATATTACTGTATATCCGGTACTTGGAGTTGCGCAATATCAAGAAAATCCGCAGAAACTTGCTTGATGCATGTTCCTGCGGATTGTAGTTGGTGATTTGTCGTATATGTCAGAACCTGTATCCCAGTGTCGCGTTTATCTGATGACGGGTGTTCTTTACTGTGGTAGGAGTGCCGATATTGCTATACTTGAATGTGGTATATTCTTCCTTACCCGCTACAAGAGAGTAGGTGCTGACGTCGTTTATGTCATTGAAGGGATGATATTCGCCCTTCTGCATGGAATACTGATATGAGATGTCAAGATTGAAATTTTCGGAAATGGCAAAGCCGAGGCCGAAAGTGAGGCGGTTGGTGGCCTTCCAGTTGATGTAATCGTATGTAGTGTAACTCCTGCCTATACTTGCATCGGAGTACTCTATATCAGTAAGATAACTCTTGTTGGCTGTTGTTTTGAAGGCTGGACTGACATAATTGTAACCCATTCGGATGGCAACCTCAGGCACAGGCTTTACTTCTATGCCAATCTTTGCGGTATGAACTCCTTTCAGACTGCTCTTGGTGTTCCTGTCCATGGTTTCATCTTTATAATAGATGCCATAGTCATCATACTCCACGAGTTTGTTCTTTATGGAGGAATAGTCTGCATATTCGTAAGTGGCACCGATGGCAACGATGTTGTTTATGGTGTGGCCCATAGAGATACCGAATTTCCATGGGGTCGTTATCTTGTAGTAATAGTCGTATTTATATCTTTTTGTTGCCGAAAGATTATAATCATTGAATTGTGCAGCTACATTCAGGTCGCGTGTGCATTCAAGGTCATACCACGTGGGAGTATGTAGGTATAGTCCTATGCGGAAAGGTGAATCCTCTACCGGAAGGAATATTGCGCCAAACTTAATGTCGAAGCCTGAGCCTGTGATGTTGCGGCTTTCTGAAAGATTGTATGTGCCGTGGGCATAGTTGTTTACATCAACCAAGCTCTCGTCGTAGTAATTGTCGTTGTAGTAATTGACGCTTTTCAATCCCAATGAGACGCCGACAAAAATGCGATTGTGTATGTTTCCGGAGAAGTTGAAGTTGAAATTGCTTACATACCCATGGTTATCATAGCGTCCCACGTAGCCGTTTGCTGCGCTGTAGCCGCCCAGTGTCTGCCCAACTACATCGTCATTGATGTATTCCATGTCCGTAGCGTAGTCCCAACGTGAATCATATCCTTTGTTTATCCATAGGTCACGGTCCACCAATGAGAGGTCTCTACCGAGATAAGAGATGTACGACATCTTGTTGTTAGAGGCATCATTGAGACTGTTTACGGCTGTCATGATCTGGTTGAAGTTGCGGCTTTTGTGGTAGTTGAAGGCCAGATTGAACCATGAGTTGCCGTTTGTCTGGGAAGAATAGACAAAGCCCATTTGGTTGAAGTCTACGTTGGTGACACCGTTTGTGCTGCTTATGCCATTGTATTTGTCACCGCTTTGCGCTGTCAGTCCGCCTGAAATCCCCACCCATGATTTGCGGAACATGCCGATACCGGCAGGATTTGTGTTTATCGTTGAAATGTCAGCGCCCAATGCCTCCATTGCTCCGCCCATGCCAATGTAACGTGCTGTGCCGTTCAGGTCTTCTGTTGCTAACTGTGCATTGTCGTATGTTTCCTGCGCAAAAGCCACTGATGCCATGATGACAAGGCTTGCACTTAAAAGTGTTCTTTTCATTTCTGTATGATTGTTTGTTATGGAATGCTATTGTATATTAGTGCTTTCTGGTTCATCTTCTGCCGCTGCTACCGGAGCCGCCGGACCTGAAGCCACCTCCACCACCACGTGATGTCGCGCTTCCTCCGCCTCCGCTGCTACCTCTTGAACCGCTGCTGAAACTGGAACTGCTGCCATAACTGCTGTTGTTTTGTGGCGTGCTGTATGTTCCGCGAATAGTGTTATTGTTGTTTGTCGTAGTGCTTCTTGTGCCGTAAGTGCCTCTGTTGGTGCCGTAAGTGCTTCTATTGGTGTCGTTATAATTGCTCCGGTTGCTATTGGATGTGTTGCGGTTAGAGTTGCCATACGTTCCACGGTTGCTGTATCTTGTGGAGGTATTGTTACGCGTTGCGTTCCTTTCGTACACACTTCTTGCCGTATGGGAATTTCCATACGAAGGTATTCCGTTCCATATAGGTCTGTATGGTATTGGGTTATACCATGAATATCCCCATCCCCAGTCTCTACAACCGCCCCAATAGCCATACCAGTGCGGGCCATAATAACCATAATCATAGCAAGAGTAGTACCAAGGATCATACCAACGGGAACGCCAATAGAATGGATTATCATACCAAGAGTCATAATACCAAGGGTCATTCACTACGAGGGTGATATTGTTGTAACCGTCAAACCTTTTCATTTTCATGCTGTTTTCATAGTCAACCCTTGACACAAGTATGGAGTCTTGCCGAATGATTGAGTCGTCAAGACCTTGTGCGTATTCATCGTTGGAATGGTTACGGCGGTTATATTCGTCTACGTCCCTTATGGAACCAGAGTAATAAGCGGTGCTCCCACTGTTATTATTGTCCTGTGAATAGTTGTAGGCTTCTGTCACCTCACTACGTAGCGGACGCTGGACGGTATTGACGTTGCTGATCTTCTTTGGCGTGAAGTACATATCGTCATCCTGTGCTGAAGCGCTGATGGCAAATATAAGCGACAGCACCGAGAGTATGAAGTAACGTGTCATAATATTGTTGTTTATAGGGTTATTATTGCGCCCATAATGGGTTCATAATGCAAAATTAGCATTGTTTTCAATGCAAATTTACGGAAAAACCCTAACAACAGGTAGGTTTTTCCCTATTTTTTTCTAACTTTGCAGTGGATTTAACATTTAGTTGCCGGTTTTATGTTTTTGGTTTTCCGTTATGAGGCGTTTGGATTAGCATCAGCGTCCGCATCATATCCTATCAGACCAGTATCATAATGCCAACAGCTTACAACCAAACAAAGATGAAATATCTATTAACACGATTCAATATCGCATGTTCTTCACAGGATTTACTGCAGCCATGTCGCGAACTGTTGGCGGATGCTTGTGGTGAATGTGGGTATGAAAGTTTTGAAGATACTGACGAAGGCATCAACGGATACATACAGCAGGACAAGTATTCCGAGATGTCTGTGCAGCGTACTATTGAGGACTTCCCGATGAAGGATGTTACCATTATTTACGAGACCGAGG
Source organism: uncultured Prevotella sp. (assembly GCA_964587945.1). Lineage (GTDB taxonomy): Bacteria > Bacteroidota > Bacteroidia > Bacteroidales > Bacteroidaceae > Prevotella. The sequence continues at coordinate 6,729 of CAZPNC010000030.1, forward strand.
AGATACCGGACCAGGACTGGAATGCAACGTGGGAGGAAACAGGCTTTGAACCGATTGTGGTGGCAGGCAAAGTGACCATATATGATGCCCGCAATACAGCAGACAAAGAGCAGTTCTCCACACCTGTCAGCATCGGAATACATGCCAGCAACGCCTTTGGCACCGGCACACACGAGACAACGCGTATGGTGGTGGAGACGCTTCTTGAAACACCTCTGCATGAAAGACGGGTGCTTGACTGTGGTTGCGGTACTGGGATACTTGCCATTACCGCCATTTTCTGTGGAGCAAGCACTGCCGTAGGGTATGACATTGACGAGTGGAGTGTGGACAATGCCATGCACAATGCCCGCCTCAATGGGGTGGAAAACAGAATGGAAGTGCTTCTTGGCGACTCCAGTGTGCTGTCTCATGTCGATGGAGTCTTTGACGTAGTGATGGCGAATATCAACCGTAATATACTACTTGCGGACCTTGAACATTTCAAGAGCGTTATGGTGCGTGATGGCATTCTTGTTATCAGTGGGTTCTATGAAGAAGATGCCCAACTGCTTATTGAAGCAGCCGGACATCTTGGTTTGCATGAAGTATCAAGGAAAACAGACAACAACTGGTGCTGTATGAAGTTCAAATATTAGTTTCCGACTCTACGGTCTTGAACTTTTAATGTCCTAACTTTTCTTCGGCTTCATTGTGAATTTATAGGCACAACTGAACATAACATATCTTGGTATATAGTTATACCATGTTTCTGTGTGCCCTTGTGCGTCCACGTCATAGCGGCGTGCATTTATTTTCTGCAACAGGTCGTATGCCTGTACCTTTGCCGTCAGTGCGCCCTTGAAGAACGAACGTGACAGTTGTGCATTCCATATCAGTTCATCCGTGTTCATCATGCTGCTCTCATAACCACGGCGTGAGTGCATTGTCACGTCTGTAGCAATAGCCAGTTTCAGTACAGGGATGGTGTAAGTCACGTTTGCACCGTATTGTAACTTGTTGGCATCAATGGACTGTACAATGTCGAGTTTGCCCCTTGTGTGGCGCGATTCTATCCTACCCAGAATACCAGCAGACAGATCTCCCAGCTTATAAGTGAATTTTGCGGATGCTATAAGGATTACATTGTCAACCTTGGAGATAGGTGACTCCATTACGACTGCATTGCCATTGCTGTTTGATGCAGACGTTACCGTTGCGAAATCCACACTCCTTTCATATTCTGCTTTTCCATAAATGTCCATGCGGAAACGCTTGGCAGCATCCAATGGACGTTGCCATCCGGTGAACACATTGCCGTTCCAGTTGCCGTTTACATTGTCCTTCATGCGTGTATATGCACCCGTTGAGGCGTTGTAAGTAGTGCGGTTGCCAAAGGCGCCTGTTATGATATCGGTGTAGAAACCCATATATACACTGCTGCCGAGGGAGTCATTCTTGAATGTAATCCGCCCATTCAGGTTGTGTGTGATAGCGTTTTTCAAGTCAGGATTACTTATGCTTATCGACAATGGGTTTGAAGTGTTGTTCATAGGCATAAGGTCTGCAAACGAAGGCGTTGATATCTGTGAGCTATATGATATTTCAACCGGCATCTGTGTCTTTCCTAATGTTTGGTAAGAAACCCTTGGGGAGAATGTGTTCCACGACCTCCGCGCCACGGTATCAAGCATATTGTTATGATAGTTCATTCTTTCCGTGTAGTGTGTGTAAGGCAAAGTAATATTGAAATACATGTTATCGGTGTATTTGCTTATTTCTACTCTTCCGCTATATCCGCGTTTCATTATGTCGTATGAACGGCTGTTTTCCGTGTCGTATGCCGTCATCATATCCTCATGTACAGATGGTAGCCAGCCGAGGTCGTCATAGTCGGATTCGGAAAGCCTCTCAAGTTTGAACTGGTCATTATGGTTACTGCTGTAAGACTGTTCGTATCCACCTTCGCCGCTCAGCCTCCAATTGTTTGGAATTTGATACATATATGATACGTTTGGAGAGAAATTGTAGCCGTTTGAATGCGTGTCGTAGAACCTGTTGCGTATTTCCGTTGTACCCGTGGAGGCATAATACGTCTTGCTGTTGTTAAAATTCTCGCTTGGTTTGCTACTGTTATAACTGCCGGACACATACATCTGTATCACGTCTCCAGCCTCAAACTTATGTGCCCACCATATAGTATTGTTAATATTGAAATACTTGGTACGCCCCATTCCCTTCGTTTCGTTGCGGTTTGTCAGTGTCGTGCTGTAAGTGGAATCATTTGATTCTGATGCACCTTCGTTGTTTGAATAATACAAAGATGTGTATGTACCCATTGGAATCTTCTGAAAATACACATCATTGCTGAGTCTGAAACTGAAGTTCTTGTTCTGGTTCATAGACCAACTGTCGCTGAAAATACTTCCATTGTCTGCAAAAGTCTCAGCGAAAGTCTTCCTTTCGTTGTCCGTGTCACTCCATGTAAGTCTTGCACTCAGGTTCTCATTCACCTTTTTCCCCTTATCTTCTGTCCTGATGTTCATACCCACCAGTTTTGTAGTCTTCACGCCGTTGCTTACCTTATCAGGACTCCAGTCGCCATCACTGCCTGGTATTCTGTCTTCATTCACATTGTTGGCGTTGGCAAATACCGACACCCTTGTGTGGTCATCATAATATTGTCCGAAAGCCTTTGCCGTCCATCTGTTCTCTGTTCCTATGCCGGCTTCAGCGTTGGCCATATATCCCCGCGCATATTCCCGTTTAAGAGTGACGTCCATTATGAAGTCCTTTTGCTCTATTTGAGTTCCCAGCATTTTGCTCTTTTCTGTATCTTTGTGATAAACCTTCAGGTCTTTTACCGTAAAATACGGCAGGTTTTCCAGCATCACCTTGTTCTCTCCCTTGAAGAAGTCCTTTCCGTTCAGAGTGAGATAGTCTATCTTCTTGCCGTTGATGTATATGTCTCCATTGTCTTTCAGCTCCGCACCCGGTAACTGGCGTATCAGTCCGTCAAGCATAGAACCTTCTGGCAGTCTGAATGCAGAGGCATCATAGACAATCGTGTCGCCCCTGTACGCCACCTGAATGCGTGTACCTTTCACCACCACACCTTCCAGATCCACGTCCTTATAAACATCGTTCTGCTTACGTTTCATTAGTATTTCCGGTACCTCCAGCCAGTTGTTACGTCCCAATTTCTTTATGGCATAGTCGGTATATTTATCCTCATAACCGTCAGCCGTAGTCTTTAGAATGTATGCTTTCTCCTCTCTCGGAACCTTCATGTCATACGTTGACCATGTACCCTGTTCGTATGTTTCGCACGTTGCGGTGTCTACCACGGTGGAATCCGTGTTCATCAGTGTTACGAATGCCTTTACCTTTCCGTGGGTAAAGGAGTCATATACCTGACCATATATTGTTACAGTCGATTTTTTCTTGTCCCCTTTAGCGGCTGCCGCTGTAGCTGTCAGTGAGGAAGTTGCAATGAACAACATTGCAAGGATGATGTTTTGAAAACGCATATCCGTATATCTTTGTTTTGATAAGTTCTGTTTCTATTTGTGCCTTTAATGTTTTACGGGCATTATAATCGCCAGTACGATGTACAGTATGATGCCCGGAAACATGGTAGAAAAGATTGTTATACATGCCCATGCAACCCTGACCAGTGTAGGGTCAACGTCAAAATACTCTGCAATGCCGGCGCATACGCCGAACAGTTTCCGGTCATCGGAACGCGTTAGTTTCTTGTTCATATATTTTTTTTGTATTATATTTGTTCTGTTTTTGTTAAAGTTTCGGGCGGAAGACAGCATGTTAGTCTGCTATGCGGTCAATGTGGCCGACAGCCAACAATCCAAAGCTGCAATCTGTCAATAAGAATCAGTTCTGCCACCCTATTGTATCCACGGCCGAAGAGCCTGTCGGCAAAGGGGCCACGGTAGTTGTGTCACGGTCAATTTTGTCCGTTTGATCAACCTGTCGCAAGTAGTCATCCTCGGCTTTTGACCATGTCATACCGGCACTGATAATGGAAAGCACGGCTATGGTCAGGCTTAAAAGCCACAAAATAATGCATGTGATGATTGCTCCCGTTGACATTTTCCTGCCATTGCCACGTAACACCCTTGCAAGATAGAAAATAGGCAAGCCTATAACGACCAGCGAAGCGACTATTGCCATGATGAGAGTGGCCGCATTGCCGTTTACGAAGTCCGGAAACCATGACAGCGAGCCAGTTGACCAGTATGGGAACATGGCAGTAGATAATCCCAGTATCATCATGATGATGACAACCAGACAGAACATTCCTATTGCAAGGGCAAAGAAAAATGGCAGCAGGCACACCACTATTGCGAGTTTCAGCATCATCGTGAGGCATCCGTTACTGTTCCGTTTCGGGCGGTATTCCTCCTTCGTCCCATTTACAGACTCGTTTATTATGTCCTCGTTTATGTTCTCAGGTGTCACGTCTTGCCCCTTCATCCGCAGGCGGTCTTCCGGCGTATAGGGCAGAGGCACGATGAACCACATTATTATATATAGGACAGGTATGGCCCATACGAACTGGAAATGAAACCATTCTGATATGCCCATCAATACGAATATTGCGAGAATTGTGCCCAAGCGCCATCCGAGAGAACTGCTCTTGCCCGTGAATTGTGCCATGCCAGAGCATATACCGCCAAGGACTTTGTCGTTGGGGTCGCGGTATAGATAACGCCCTTTCAACCAGCCGAACAGGTTGGTGCCGTGCTTTACCTCCACTTCTTCAACTGTATCTCCGTTGTTGTCGGTCTCTGTTTCCTCCTCACTGCTGCCATGACTGTCATTAGAGTCAATCTCCGTGGGGTTACCTATCTTGCCGATGATGTCCTTGACGATGTCAATGTTTATTGCCACTGCGCCATTCTCATTCTGCTGCCACAGCAGTTCCGCCACACGATGCTCTATGTCATCTGTTATCTCTTCGCCGCCTTCCTTGTCAGAAAAGTAGTGCTTCATGCCGTTTAGGTAACGCTTCAGCAGTTCATACGCATCCTCATCAATGGCATATAGTTGGCCGAACATATTTATAGTGATGTTCTTTTTCATCTTGTTTTCGTTGTTTTAGTTGTCGTTCAGGTTTTCTTTCTCACTTGTTTCACTGTCATGTTGCAGCGTCAGTATGTTCACAGTGTGTGTCAGTTCACTCCATGCCTTGTCAAGTTCTGCAAGCATCTGTTCGCCGTCTCCTGTGAGAACATAATATTTTCGTGGCGGTCCTTGTGTTGATTCCCGCCATTCATACGACAGCAGTTTGTCGTTTTTTAATCGTGTAAGCAGAGGGTAGAGTGTTCCTTCCACCACAATCAGCTTCGCTTCCTTTAGTTGTTGGATGATGTCTGCGGCGTAGGACGACTGCTTGTGCAGCAATAGCATGATGCAATATTCCAGCATCCCCTTCCTCATCTGCGATTTAGCGTTGTCTATGTTCATGAAAGATTCTTTTCTATTTTATGGGTGCAAAGATATATAAAAATACAGAACCTTGCAATACCAAGTACCTTTTATGTGGTAAATATTATGTTTTATTAACAATAAAGCGGTGGTTTTTACATCCAGACATTGAGTTTTGCATGTGTCATCCTTTTTTCTTTATTTCTGACACTCTGCTTTTTTGTACCCTCAAAATACTGCGACGAAATCAATGAACCTGTACTTCGCTCTGAAATATAGGATTCTTGAGTAGAATGCCCAAGTTGCTGTGCGTTAGGTTATTAGCGTGATTGTACGGCTAACGGACCGTGACTGTCATGTAAAAGGGGCACAATTACAGTGTAACTGTGCCCCTTTTACATGATGATAGTGCCCCTTTTGCATTATAGTTTGTATGTATTTGCAACGTAAACAGGCCTGTTTCCACATATATATTATAGGAATAATGCATAAAAAGTCCGTTTCCTGTCATGAAATACAGTCCTTTTATCCTCGTGGCTTTTCTGTAATGGATTTTTCTATGGAGGTTTTCAGAAATCAGAATGTCAAGGAAACCGCTTGTGCCGTTATCATTTTGTCAGTTCTTTGTTGTGTCATGTCCCGTATATTTCAGAGAAAACCAAACGCAGTATTATTGTCATCATGTCCTTGTCGTTGCAAAATGATTCCGTAAGCCATCCGATTGTGGGTCATGTTGCGGAAAACAGGAACAGCTAATGTAATCTTTTTGTAACGGTGCTGTCATATCCAGTTAATATAGGTGCGGTAACTTTGCACAGGAAATGGAAAAAGAAGAAAAAAGAACATGAATATATGGACAAAGCGATGATTGAAAAGACCGGCACTGGCAGATGGCTGTGCGCCGCAGTGTTATTGGCTGCAAGTATGACAGCTTCTGCGCAGACGTTGGAGGAGCGTGTGGCAATGTTGGAACAACAGAATGTGGAGATGCGTGAGAAACTCCGACTTTCAGGTGACAGACAGGTCAGAACAGAAAAGGAAGACAAATATATGCCGCAGTTGCACGGTATCCTTCGTGGTAAATATGAGTATCAGCCAGAGATGGATGCCTCACGTTTTGAGGTGCGCAATGCCCGTCTCAGTGTCAGCGGGGCATTGCCTTTGAGGTCAGAGTATAAACTGGAGGTGGATTTGTGTGATGAGAGTCAGATTAAGATGAAGGATGCCTGGGCGCGGATTACGCCGTGGCGTACGTTGCGTGTGAGCATAGGGCAGCAGAGAATGCCTTTCTCGATAGATGCGCACCGCAACCCTTCCGCACAGTATTTTGCCAACAGAAGTTTCATTGCCAAGCAGGTCGGCGATGTGCGTGATGTAGGTCTTCAAGTGGGTTACACTTTTAAGGGAAGCGGTGACAAGGCACGTACACTCGCCATTATGGATGCCGGAATGTTCAATGGCTCGAACCTTGACAACCAGAAAACGGCGTGGTGCAAGACTGTAAGTTATTCTGCACGCCTGCAATGGTTTCCTGTTGAAGGGCTTGCCGTTGTGCCTTCGGTGCAGCATACCGCCATTGCCAACCGTCAGGCCTATTACACATCGCTTGACTTCGGGGCGTATTATGAAACCGGAGGACTGCATATAGAGGGGGAATATCTGCACAAGTCATATATGGACAACGTGTTTGATGACTGCAATGCCGTTGACTTCATGGCGCTTTACAAAGTGCCCATGAAAAGTGACAGGACATTTTTCCAGACCATTTCCTATCAGGCAAGGTATGACTATATGGACAACCACGCTGACGGAAAGAGCGGATTCGCAAAGGATGACAATGGCATTGTGACCGACCGCCTCGTTACGAGCGACTACAAACGCCACCGTATGACTCTTGGGTTGACCTTTGCGGTGCGCAACCCTTATTTCCCGACAGACATACGTCTGAACTATGAGAAGTACTGGTATCCTCATGGTGGGGCGAAAGAAAGTGAACAGGACAAGATAGTGGCAGAAGTGATGGTGAAATTCTGATAAGTTTCTCATCTCGTGGGGTGGGGAGCTAATGGTCGGGACATTGATACGGCAAAAGTAGAAGAACCTTTCTGTAGTCCCGATGAGATGAAATATGAAACCGGTAATCTATAATCAATAACAGTAATGAAAGAAAATAAGACAATAGACAGGGACTTGTCATGGATGTATTTCAACCACCGCATACTTGAAGAGGCACGCCGTGAGAATGTGCCGGTATTGGAGAAACTCAGTTTCCTCGGTATTTATTCAAATAACCTTGATGAGTTTTTCCGTGTCAGAATAGCCAACATCAACCGTATGGCAATGTATAAGCCTGAGTCACGTCAGGCCAAAGGTTCAGAGAAAGAGGAGATAGAGAGCCAAGAAACTGCAAAAACAGATAAACAGGCTTAATGCCCGTTACAGTAAAGAGTTCGGGGATGCCGTAGAGGAGGTGGAAGAGGCTTTACGCAAGGAACACATCATGATTATTGACGAGACACAGATAGATGACAGCCAGCGTGAGTTTGTGCTGGATTTCTATCGCAAGAACCTCATTGGGTGCGCCTTGCCATTGTGGATAGACAGTGTGAAGCAGTTTGACAATGAGGCTGATGATATTATATATTTTATTGTCAAGATGAGTAATGGTGACGGCAAGCCGCATTATGCCATTCTTCCTTTGCCGATGGGTTGTTGCGGAAGATGGGTCATAGTGCCTGCACCTGCCTGTGCTCAGGAGGAAACGGCGACATACGTGATGTATCTTGATGACATTATGCGTATCTGTCTGCCACAGTTCTTCCCCGGATTACCGTTTGATAGGTATGAGGCTTACAGTTTCAAGTTTACACGTGATGCCGAACTTGAGATAGACAATGACCTCGGACAGGGGTTCATGCAGAAAATAGCCAATGGCATAAAGTCAAGGAAAGCAGGTGTGCCACTGCGTCTTGTCTATGACGAACGCATGCCTGAAGGAATGCTCCGACGCATAAAACAGCGGCTTAACGGCAACGGCAAGCTTGACACGGCGGTGGCAGGAGGCAAGTATCAGAACCATCGTGATATGATGAAGTTTCCTGACTGTGGCAGGAAAGACCTGAAATATCCGGTGTGGAAGCCAGTGCTGCCGGCGGCGTTCAACGGCAAGGAAAGTCTGTTTGATGCAATAATGCATAACGACCTGTTTCTACACGTGCCTTATCACAGTTTCAATGGATACATCCGTCTGCTCAATGAGGCAGCGGTGAACCCCTATGTAAGGAGCATAAAGACTACGCTTTATCGTCTGGCAAAGGATTCAAACGTAATACGCGCACTTATTTCTGCTGCGCAGAACGGAAAGAAAGTTACGGTGGTCATTGAACTGCTTGCCCGTTTTGACGAGGCTTCAAATATCAGATGGAGCAAGAAGATGCAGGATGCGGGCGTTGATGTGGTGTTTGGGGTGGAGGGATTGAAAGTCCATTCCAAGATAACGCATATTGGTTTTTCCAAGGGGGCTGGTATCGCATGTATTTCAACAGGTAACTTCCATGAGGGCAATGCTTCAGCATATACAGACATATTGATGTTCACAGCCAACCGCAACCTGACTTCTGAGGTTGAGAAAGTGTTCAAATTCATAGAGAAGCCTTATGCTATTCAGAAATTCCACGAATTGCTTGTATCTCCTAATGAGATGAAGAAGAGGTTTCTGACGCTTATTGATACTGAGATAAAGAACCGTCTTTCCGGTAAGCCTGCATACATAAAAGTGAAGGTGAACCATGTAACGGAGCCTATGATTGTGAACAAAATATATGATGCGGTGCGTGCAGGCGTGCCGGTAGACATGCTTGTTCGTGGCAACTGTTCGTTGGTAGACAGTCCTGAATTTAATGGCAATCTGCGTGTGGTGGGCATAATTGACCGTTTTCTTGAGCATTCCCGTATATTCTGTTTCTGTAATGGTGGCGACGAAAAGGTGTTTATCGGTTCCGCTGACTGGATGCCCCGCAATCTTGATTGCCGCATAGAGGTGGTGACACCAGTGTATGATGCTGCCATCAAGACGGAATGCCGCCGCATAGTTGACTATGGATTGAAGGATACAAGGCAGGGACGCGTAGTGATAGGCAAACCGAATATGGAGGCGGTAAATATAAGCCCGTTCCGTTCGCAAGAGGAACTGTACAAGAGTTATTCTGCCGTTAGGTAACAGGGCCGGTCATCTTTTCATGTCAAGTACTTATGTGTATTGATGGATAGCCGGACAACACAATGGCAAAATGATTGAAGGATAAAAAAGAAAACAACCAAATCTTAAAACAAATGTATAATATGAATTCAACGAATCTGGCAGCCATAGACATAGGGTCAAATGCTGCAAGGATATTGATAAAGAGTGTGGAGTACACGGATGAAGGACTGCACACGAAGAAATTGCAGTTCCTACGCATACCGTTGCGACTCGGTATGGACGTGTTCGGTACAGGAGAAATAGGCGAGGAGAGGGAAGTGATGCTGATGCGGACTATGAAAATATTCCGTCAGTTGTTGATATTGTATGATGTAAAGGACTATCGCATTTGCGCAACGTCTGCTTTCCGTGAAGCGAAGAATGGCAACAAGGTGCTGAAGCACGTCATGAAGGAAACCAAGATGAATATAGATATCATCAGCGGTGAAGAGGAAGCACGCACAATCCGTGACAACTATTCTGGCGAAGGTAACCTGCTGTATATGGATGTGGGTGGCGGTTCTACGGAACTTTCACTTGTCTGTGACGGAAAAGTGATAGGCGGAGGTTCCTTTAATATAGGTACAATACGCATACTCAATGAGTGTGTCGCACCTGAACTGTGGAAGGAAATGCAGAATGCGGTGCTGGCACTTGTCAAGGGTGTTGAGAATATCAGGATAATAGGTTCCGGTGGCAACATCAACAAACTCTATCGTCTTGCTCCAAAGAAGGAACGCGGGAAGGACTGCCTGCAGGTTTCAACGCTGTCACGTCTCTATGGCAAGCTCTCTGCATTGACAGTGGAACAGCGTATGATGGCGTATGATTTGCGTCCAAGCCGTGCCGATGTGATAGTACCGGCTGCACAGTTGTTTCTGATTGTTGCAAAGCTCGTGAAGACTGATACCATACTTGTGCCGACAGTGGGGCTGGCAGATGGCATAATAAACGAACTTGCCTGCAAACTGGAGCGGTAATGTAATTCACTTGAAATGAGGAGGCGGTTATAAGGATGTTTGAAAGTCCTTGTAACCGCCTTTGGTTTGTGTGGCATTCCTTTCTCATGGAAAGGGACATGGGGCTGTTTGTTATTGTTTATATGGTATGGTTGCACTTTTTCTCATTTTAACTATTTTGTAATTTTTATGCAAAAGATATGAAATATTGTGGATGTACCTTTGCAACAGAAATCAAGAAAGTAAATGAAGAACAGGATGATTAAAGCAAAGAAAAGCGTAACGCTTATGTCGTTGGCAATGGGTTGCATCACAATGCAGGCGCAGACCATTAAGGGGTGTGTTACAGACGCACAGAACAAAGAACCTCTGATTGGTGCAACGGTGGAGGTGAAAGGGACTGCAAAGAAAACCGTGACAGACATGGACGGTAATTTCTCGATTACAGGTTTGAAGAAAGGTGAAAAACAGGAAGTCATTATTAATTATGTAGGTTACAAGACACTGGCCGTAAAGAATGTGTCTTCTGGTGCTGATGAATCGCAGGAACGTGTCAGCTGTGCCATGACAGCAGATGTAAAGATGTTGGGTGAGGTGTCTGTGGTGGCTGCAGAGAGGCGTAATACCAATGCTGCGGTGATACAGCTGGCCAAGAACAGTGCGGTGGTGGTGAACAATGTGTCGGCGCAGGAGATAAGACTGACACAGGATGCCAATGCCGGTGAGGTGATAAAGCGCATACCTGGCGTAAGCCTTATAGAGGATAAGTTCGTGATGGTGAGGGGACTGTCACAGAGATATAATAATGTGTGGATTAATGGTGGTGCGGTGCCCAGTACGGAAGCGGACTCAAGGGCCTTCTCTTTCGACCTTATTCCAAGCAGCCAGATAGAGAGTCTTACCATAGTGAAGTCTCCATCGGCAGAATATCCCGCCGATTATACTGGCGGTTTCATAATGGTGAACACGCAGGAGATACCTGCAACGAACAGTTTCAGTGTGACCGTGGGCGGCGGATGGAATGATGCAACGCATTGGCAGAACTTCAGTGAGGGTAAAAGCTCGGGTACAGACTTCCTCGGTTTTGATGGAGGACTACGTTCACTTAATGGCGGTATCAATACGCAGTTGCAGAGTGTGGCGGGCACAGGGACAAGCCTTATGGGCAACGGGCTGAACAATGATTGGGCACTCAAGGAGTGCAAACCCTTTGCGGACATGAAGCTGTCGGCAAGTCTTAACCATAGTTGGAAGGTGAAAGGGCATCGTATCGGATTGCTGGCAGCAATGAATTACAGCAATGAGTATCGTACTTACAGCGATATGGAGAATAATCTCTTCGGTGTTTATGATGCGGAAAATGACCGTTCCAATTATCTACGCCATAGTACTGACAACCAGTTTAATCATAATGTGAAACTGGGTGCGATGCTGAATATGACATTGCTGACGGCCAATGGTAAGCATAAGTATCAGTTCAAGAATATATTCAACCAGATAGGCAATAGCCGTTACACGTGGCGTGAGGGGTTATCGGCGCAGTCTAACCTTGAGAAGAGTGCGGAATACTATTATCGTAGTCGTACAACATATAATACCCAGTTGACCGGTAAACATACGTTAGGCATTGATAAGCTGGACTGGAGTCTCGGTTATGCGTATGCCAACCGCCTTCTTCCTGACCGTAAGAGATACCTTGTAAATGATGCTTTGGAAAATGGTGTGTATGCCTTGACTACGGGTAACGATGTTTCGCGTGAGTGGACACAGCTCGATGAACATATTATGTCTGCTGCAGTGAATGACAAACATGGGTTTGCATTTGGTTCTTGGACTCCATCTGTACAGGCAGGTGCGTACGGAGAGTATAGGTCAAGGGACTACAAGACACGGAATTTTATATATAACTGGAATAACGCCAGTAATACTTTGCCACAGGGATTCAGATATATGGATGTGCCGACACTGATAAGTGACGAGCGGTATATGGGCGAAAACGGATTCTATCTGCTTGAACAACTGCAGATGCGTAACAACTATCGTGGTAAGAATACTTTGGCGGCTGGTTACTTTATCGCTGACCTGCCATTTGGAAAACTCGGTGTTCATGCCGGATTAAGGTTTGAACATAGTGATATGGAACTGATATCCAATACGCGGGACACGGAGGTCAGCGAGGTCAGTACGCACTACCGTAGCAATGATGTTTTTCCAAGTGCCAATGCAACATATAAATTTAATGAAAAGCATCAGATGAGAATGTCGTATGGCAGGAGCATCAACCGCCCGGAATTCCGTGAGGTCAGTTCATCGGTCTATTATGATTTTGATCTTGCATCGAGCGTACAGGGTAATACGGAATTGAGAAATTGCTACATTGACAATGTCGATTTGCGTTATGAATTCTATCCAAGCCGCGGGGAACAGATTTCAATAGCTGCATTCTATAAGCATTTTGACTCTCCGATAGAATGGACTTACACGGTGGCAGGGGGCACAGACCTGATTTATTCTTACAAGAATGCGCTGAGCGCGGATAACTATGGTATAGAACTTGATATACGTAAAAGCCTTGACTTTATAGGTCTGCCGGACTTTTCATGGTCTTTTAATGGCGCACTTATAAAGAGTAGTGTGAACTTTGAAGATGGTGCAAAGGAGAAAGACCGCCCGATGCAGGGACAGTCTCCGTATTTGGTGAATACCGGTTTCTTCTATAAAAACAAGCGCGTCGCACTTGATGTGGCTCTACTTTATAATAGAATAGGCAGGCGTATCATAGGTGTGGGACGAAGTTCGGGTAGTACTGGCAGAGATGACAACGCAAGGGTACCGGACAGTTACGAGATGCCACGCAACACTTTTGACCTGTCAGTGACGAAACGGTTTGGAGATAACTGGGAAATGAAGTTCAATGTACGTGATATTTTGGCGGAGAAGGTCATTTATAAACAGTTTGCTGATGTGACATTGACGGATGGAAGTGGCAAGGAAGTGGAGCAGACGACACGTAGCTATAAGCCTGGCAGAAATGTAGGTTTGCAGGTAACATATAAATTTTAAGTATAAAATAGATTGCTTGGGCAACTTATAAACGTTAGAAAAAAACAAAAAACAATGAGAACAATGAAAACAAAGAGTGTATTGGGATGTCTCGGCATCCTTGCGATGACAGCCGCTTTCACGGCTTGCAGCAGCAGTGACGACGTAACTGGTAACAATGGAAACAATGGGGGAAATGATGGTACTGCCTATGTGTGGAGTATGGATGGGAGCGTAAAGGCTTGTAATCATATTCTGTTTAGCAACGGAAAGGAGGCTGCTGAAGGTACAGAGATTGGTAATGGTGACTCTGAATTTGTGTTCAAAGGAAAGCAGACCTTGAAGAAAGGGACTTACACGCTGAAAGGTTGGGTTTATATAGCCGATGGAGCAGAACTGACCATCGAGCCGGGTACAATAATAAAAGGTGACAAGGTGACGAAGGCGGCCCTCATAACTGAGCGTGGCGGCAAACTTATAGCCAAAGGTACTGCAACGGAACCTATTGTATTCACTTCCGCCCAGCCTAAGAACAGTCGCAGACCGGGTGACTGGGGTGGCGTGATTCTTTGTGGTAAGGCGGAGAATAACCAGCAGGAGATGCAGATAGAAGGTGGACCACGCACAAAGCATGGTGGCAGTGACAATGCTGATAATTCCGGTGTGTTGAGTTATGTACGTATAGAGTTTACCGGTTATCCGTTTGCTACTGACAAGGAAATAAATGGTCTGACGCTTGGTTCTATAGGTAGTGGCACGCAGATAGACCATGTACAGGTGTCATATTCTAACGATGATTCTTTTGAATGGTTTGGAGGAACGGTCAATGCGAAGTATCTTGTGGCGTATAAAGGTTGGGATGATGACTTTGATACGGATAATGGATTCTCCGGTAATGTGCAGTTCGGCCTTGTTGTACGTGATTCCAAGATAGCGGATGTTTCACAGAGTAACGGCTTTGAGAGTGATAATTGTGCAGATGGCTCTGCTGTTAGCCCTTGGACTTCTGCGACATTCAGTAATATTACTTTTGTAGGTCCGAAATTGGATGCATCATTCCAAAACACAACGGACTACATAAATGCTGGCAGTTACTTCCCTAATAATGGTTCTGCTCTTGGTAAGTTTCAGGCTGCAATGCACATTCGCCGCAATAGCCGCCTTAATTGCATGAACTCACTTGCTATTGGTTATCCTGTTGGTCTTATCCTTGACAACGAGAAAGGAAATACGCAGGGTGCAGCGTCTCAGGGACTTCTGAAACTTCAGAATATCTGGTTTGCCGGTATGGACGTTACTGGCACTGACTATAACAAACTGTATGTAGATCAGCGTGTGACGGATTATACCACGAAACCGGTTACTACGGATGCGTCACAGAAATCTTTTTCATCAACATTCTTCCTCGCACAGTCTGGTAATCATGTTCTTGATTCCTGGTCTTCATTGGTTGAAAGCAATGGGTATACTCCGATTGCCAACAGTCCTCTGCTAACTGCTGCAACATATAGCGGCCTTGGTACTTGGTTCGCAACGGCAAACTATATTGGAGCTTTTGGTGCCAATGATAACTGGTTGTCAGGATGGACGAACTTTGATCCGCAGAACGCAGACTATTAAACGATTGTATTCTACATAGGACTTTATAAGTCTTATGTAGCGAATAAATAAAAAACAGGTATAGAGATACACATAATCCGTGTATCTCTATGCCTGTTTTTCCTGTCTTATGTTTTATTAGAACGTAAATAATAGTGTTTTTGGTTTATGTGTGCGGCATCTTTTTAAATTTTGTGTAGGCCATACTTTGACTTTGTATTGCCAAGAAGATAAACGTATAGTTATGACTTTCGATTTGGTAAAAAGTGTAATGTATCAGGCTACATGTAGTGACAGTCGCTACATTACTTTCACATTTTTAAGCATAATTCTGCTTATCTTTGTATAAATATTATGTAATATAATATTATTATAGACAGATATAGGCATGTGCACATTGGACAGATATTGAAAGAACGACTTAAAGCTGATGGCAAGAGTGTGGTTTGGTTGGCACGCGAACTTGGTTGCCACCGTACTAATGTTTATAATCTTTTTGAAAAATACAGCATTGATACCCAGCAGTTGGAACGCATAAGCATAATTATGCATTATAATTTTTTCAACCTTTACTATGAAGATACTGAAAGGAAAATTAAAGAAAAGTTGCAAAAAGTGTAGTGGCTGTTACTACATGTAGACGTAATCGCTACATCTTTTTATTGTGCTTTTTTGTTAAAGTGCTTACCTTTGCATTTGTTAAAAGCAGCGAAGTGAAATATCGTAGTCTGCTTTACAGAAAAAAAATAATAATTACGTCTGTAACCCACACCGTGCTTTGGGTAGGTGTTGTGCCTCTGTTGTCAGACGAAAAAAATCTTTATGGCTACTGGGGGTATAGCTGCCGAATGAAAAATTATGAAGAAACTATTTCTTATGATGGCACTGTCATTAAGTATTGCAACAGGTGCAGATGCTCAGATTTCAACAGGTGAAACATCATCCAAGGTGATTCGAACAGGTAATCGTGCTCAGGCTGGTAACTTTGGTATGTATTTCGGTGCAACGAGTGAAATCTTCAAGAATATTGGGGCATCAGGAACTAAGTTTAGTGCTATTCCTCTTATCAATCTCAAGTATATGAAGACTGACCAATTGGAGTATCGTTTGGGGTTGGAGTGGTATGATAAATATACAAGCGAGAATACTTTTGGTGGTGAGGATGATAAGGTAAAGGCAAGTGCTACGACCGATGAATCAAGATTTATGTTCTATCCTGGTATAGCTTATCACTTCTCTCCAAAGAATCTTCTTGACGTTTACGTTGGAGCTGAACTTCCTATTGGTTTCGGTACAGAAGGTAAACACACTTATGTTACAGGGAATGATGAGGACGAATTGAATGTTACTGATGGTCACACCGCTAAGGTCTTCCGTGTAGGCGTAGGCGCTTTCGTCGGTTTGCAGGCTTATATAGCAAATCTGCCTATTGCTGTTGGCGTGGAATATGGTGTAAGTACATTATATAACCATTATAATCAGGGTACATTTGAGAAAGATAATTATTATCTAAGTGAAATTGATGCTGCCAATATAGATAGCCAGAGATCTGCTACTAAGTGGAAACTCGGTAATCAGGTTCGTGTGACACTTTCTTATTATTTCTCTCTTAAGTAAACTTTCAAACTTGTTGATAATGAAAATGACAAAAATACTGACGTTGGTCGCTCTCGTATTGTGCTTCATCTCATGTGGTACAATGCAAAAGAGTAACCCATACAAGATGTCTTCAACTCGTATGGAGTTGAATATGGATGATTTTGTTTTCCTTGGTGAAAGTGAGATCTCCTGTGAGTATGATACTTATTTCGGGTTTATACATCGACTAAACACTGTTAATGGTGGAATGTTCAACCCCAGCGAGAAGATTTCTCTTAATGTTTCTACTAATAATGTGGCCTTGTTTAGGAGCAAAGGAATGAAGTATGCGGCAGCAAAACTTTTGAAGAAGTATCCGGATGCACACTATTTCCAAGTAGTGATGGACCAGAAGTCTACTGATGTCCTTTTTCTCGGCTCTACAACTAAGCGGGTAGCAAAGGTGCGCGTATATAAGTTCGCAGATCATAAATCCTTGTCATCGTGTAGTGCTGCAGAAATAACAAAGGAACTAAAGAAATAATAGTTGAAAAGTCGTTTGGCCATATGGTTAGCTAACAGCCACAAGACCAAACGACGCAACTGTTAAATTATGAAAATACTATGATGAAACATATTGTATGTCTCTTTTTTATCTGTGTGACAGTTTTCTTTTTGTCTGCCTGTAATAATGAAGATAATAGTGATCTTTCAGACATTGCCATAATCATCAAACCTTCATTATCAGACTCTATAAACATTCAGTCAGGAGACAAGCAGCTTTTCTCCATGCAATATTATGTCAACACTGGAGGAAGGGTTAACCGTCTTCAGATAAAGTCTGTGGATGTAGAAAATGGTGAGATGATACTTCTTGACACTACTTACACGGAAACTGTAAAGGAGGCAACATATCTGTATGTCGCACCACAGTCAATAAAGGAGTCTCTCAGAATTCGTCTGACATTTACATTATGGGAGACAAACGGTATAAAGACTCAGCAAACTCGTTATGTCAATGTTACAAACAAACAATTGATGATGCAGGAACTGGGTCCAATTGTGCTTTTTATGGCAACCGATAAGGTGGATGGTATCATGTTTAATGCACCTACTCAGGTCTTTGATCATGTATTGGAAAATGCTACTCGCAAGGCTGATATGTATCTTGGGGTAGACACTTTGAACGCAGGTACTTATTCTCTTTCTTTACAAAGTGGTACTCAAGCACGCTTTGTGCGGGTGAATAGTTTTGACTATGCATCTGCTACTTCTGTTGCCATACAGACTGTATATGCCAGTTCTGTACGTATAGCTAAGGTTGACGAATTGCAGACCAATGATATTGTCATCGTAGGACATGGTGTTCAGGTCGAAGGTATAATCTTTATACAAAATATTGTGCGTCATGGCATAGATAATGATTTGTGCGTTCAATTTCGTTTCAAG